>JBEIRQ010000239.1:0-3192 GCA_040375885.1 Methylococcus sp. | reverse complement strand
TCATTGGTTTCGTTCCTATGGCAACGAGAACTGGACCTTTGATGGAGATGGACTCATGCGCTGCCGCTATGCCAGCATCAATGACCTTCCGATCATGACTTCACAGCGCCTCTTTCGCTGGCCGCTGGGACCACGGCCGAAGGATCATCCCGGTCTGGGTGATCTCGGCCTATGAGGTCGACCTAACGCGCTTAGTGATGGTCTACGAGTGGATTAGCGTGCTCGTGGTGACAGTTCTCCGCCGGAGATTGGAGGCTTTTTACCGCGACACCATGTTGATAGACCATCTGACCGCCAAGGTCAGCACCGATCAATAGCAGCCCACCCATCAAAAAGGACAGTAAAAGATTAAGCGTGATGGCCATGGGGGATTTAGGAAGCCCCCCGAAGGCTCTCCAGAGGATCAGGCTCAGGGCAATGATCGTGACCGTGATACCGGCCCGTTCATGCCATTCCATGATGTTGTGGACGATGGCGTTATGGGGCTCGAGTCCGCCGGCGATCAGGCCTGAGATCACGGTGACCAAGGCGGCTAATCCCCCAAGATTCAAAAGGCCTGAGGCAAATCGGCGGGCTGTGGGCTTTTGAAACAGCAAGCCGTAGGTTTCGAGGGCCAGATAAGCCATCAAAAAGGCGATCGGAAAATGGAGCAACAGAGGGTGAACATTAGCCCCAAGCGCTTCAATACCCCCAAGGACATGAAAGCTGCTCGGTTTTTGCTGACTGAGACTGCTTAGGAGGTTTTCAACCAGATGGACGAGGCCTTGGTCTTCACCGTGTCCCCCATGAATGGCCGGGATCAGGTTTTGAAGAGCGAAAATGTTGTCATCGAAGCTGAGGCTGGCCATGGGTGTGATGCCTTTCTTGTTCTGAGTAGTAAACAATCAACGGGTTTAACGGTTAGTCCGCTGAATGGTGGCGGAGTTTCAAAGTTCCTCATTATTTTCCATCATCCAACGCCTTTGGTCGTGCCGGTAAAGAGCCAGGCGTGGGTCGAACTTTGTGTCAAAGCGATCGGTGTCACTGCTTGTAGCAGAGTCAGGCCGGATTCAATGACCTCGAGGATACCTTCAACCAAGGGATATTCAACCAACGAAATCACATCAACCCAACGGGCCTCTAAGGCATCCGAGGAGGCTAAAGGCTCCGGTGTGTCGCCCTCGGTGAGCGTGGCCAGAAAGTCAATGATGACATAATGAAATCCTTCAATCATTCGATCAGCGACCGCCAAAATGGGGCCCGGCATGGCGGTAATCCCCGTTTCCTCTAGGATCTCTCGCTGGCAACAGGCCATCAGTGTCTCTTGGGGTTCAAGGCGGCCGCCGGGGATATGCCACAGTCCGGCCTGGGGTGGGTAGCGGCGCTGGACCAAAAGCACTTGACCCATCGAGTTGAAGACAAGTCCACCAACCCCAATGGCGGGCAGGTGAGGGTGATCGGCTGCGGGCCTTGGTGATTCCATCATGGGTCCTTGGGGCGTGTAAAATGGAGAAGCGGGATGGTATATGGTCCCTGATACCCTCTGGGGTGGTGGACATCCATCCTCAATGTTCCCAACGTCTTGGAGTACTGACGATTCTATGCCTATTTACGAATACCACTGCAAATCCTGCGGTCATCAAATGGAAGCCTTCCAGAAGCTTTCAGATGACCCTTTGAAGGTTTGCCCCGCGTGTCATGACGTGACCTTGAGCAAGTTAATCTCCGCTGCTGGCTTTCGTCTTAAGGGCGGTGGTTGGTATGAAACCGATTTCAAGGGCGCTAAGGATACGAAAAGGAATCTGGCGGGTGGTGAATCTAAAGCAGATACAACGACTGCATCGCCGGCGCCTGCGACGAGCAAGCCTCCTACGGCTTCCAGTAGCGACTGATGCTTGGGGAGTCTGGCTTTTTCCTCCTCTAGGTGGCGGCCTCTTTGATCAGCGTCTTTAAGGACTGTCATGAGTCTTCGAAATCGTCTCCTTGCCGTTGTTGTTTCACTGCTGGCTGCTGCGGTTTTGACGGTTGGTGTCGGCTTAAGCTTCTACTCACGCGACACGGTCTTGCATCAGGCCGAGAATGATGGGCAATTGCTGGCCAATGTGCTGAGTCGAAGTATTGTTGTCAGCCAGAATGTTGAATCGGCTGCAGAAGACATTATCGCCAAGGATCTGGTGACCTCCGCTCAGATTGTGGCGCAATTTGTGGCCGTGGCCGAACGATATCGGATGACGCCGGCGGCGATGACGGAACACCTGCGGGCGATGACAGGATCAAGCAATCTCGCCGAGATCTGGGTCACTGATTCGCTAGGAAAAGCTTATCTCCACACGGTTCCTGGGGTTGACTTTGAGTTTTCAGCAGACCCCAAAAGACAGCCGCAGGCCTCCCAATTCTGGCCCCTGCTTGACCCTCATGGACCAAAGGCCATCATTCAAGATTTGATGCCAAGAGAAGTTGATGGTCGTATTTTTAAGTATGTGGGGGTGGCTGGGGTGGATCGGCCCCGCATCGTTCAGGTCGGTATGGACGGGGGCACGCTGCAGAAGCTTCGGGAAGCTATTGGCGTTCAGGAGGTCCTCGAACATATTGTGGAGGAGGCCTCCATACTGAGCGTCCTGGTGCTTGATCCTTCAATGAAGGTGATTCATCACATGGAAAAGGCAGGCTCCAGTACTTTGCCCTTGATGGACCCTGATGATAGTGCTCTTGCCGAAAAAGCCCTGGACTTGCAGCGGGCCGTTAGTTATCTCCAAGAGGGCCATATTACTGTGGCAACTCCTTTGGTTGTGACTGAGAAAGAAGATCGAGAGGCACTTTTTGGTAGCAATGCCTCCAAGGATCAGGCGATCGCTGCACCGCGCCCAATGAGGCGTGGCGTCATTTTGCTCCATATGTCGACAACACTGGTTGTCGAGCTGGTTCAGCGCCAACTGATTTTTGCGCTGGTGTCATCTGTGCTGGCCTTATTGTTAGCTTTCCTATCAGTTCTCTGGTTTGCAAGACGTTTCGTGAAGCCCATCGAAAGCGCTGTTGAAGCGGCTGAGCGGGTCGCTTCTGGGGATCTCTCTGGGGATCTTTCGGCGGTGGGCAGTGATGAAACCAGTAAGCTCATCAATGCCCTGGGCCAGATGGTCAATTACCTTAACTCCCTGATTGGACAAGTCCAGCGTTCCACCATCGAGCTGGTCGCAACGGCCAACAGTCTCGGAG
>JBEIRQ010000107.1:0-6001 GCA_040375885.1 Methylococcus sp. | reverse complement strand
GTTGATGAGAGCTATGAGATTGGAGTCTATGCCACACCATGGATCATCGAAATATGTTGGGCAATAAAAAACCCAGTTTTGGCTGGGCTTTTTATACTCGAGAGAGGATTTATTTTTTCTACGAATGTGAGACGCTCAGTCTCTTGAAAAGTTCACCGTATTCTTGATTGTCAGACTTCTTCAGAGTTGGTTTTCCATGAACATTCCTTTCGAGCCCTTAGGATCAGGCGGCTACCGTGATCTCTACAAACTGTCGGTGACCGTCACGGCCTTTTTTATGGCTTATGGTCAATGGCCCGAGACCTTGATTACCAATAAGGTCTATCTGGTGGACCTCTTCAAGAAAATCCCCAAGGAATGGCACGATCCCTTGTTGAAAAGGCTTCGATTCGAGCCAGCTAAAGAGGACAATACGTTGGTCTTGAAAGATGCCGAGGGGCATGTAATGGATTTCAGTACGGCCGCTGCCGCAAACGAGGCGCAATTAGGTGTTGATTGGCTTTTTTCGAAACCGGTCAAGATCCCCTTTTAATCGTGTCCTCGCAATGCGGTGATGGTGAAGCTTCACTTGAGTCTAAGGATGACTTTTTTTGGTGTTGTGACGATAGGTCCAAGGAGGGGTCGGGTCTTGGTCTTTCCATAGTCCCCGCCGCTCCTTTTTAGATTAAAGCTTAACCTTGAAGTAGCGGCTTTCCCGCGCGTATTTTTCATAGACCCAAGCCATGCCACGGCGCACTTGTTCAAGGTTAACGTCCATTTCGTCTATGTGGATTTTGGCGACGCTTCGTCCATACCGATCCTTATCGACGATATCGATAAGGACGTCTTTACCGAAGACGAGAGAGGATAAGGACTGTTTGGAGGCCGCTCCAAAGGGCTGATGTTTCTCTGGGGCATCGATTTGAGCGAGGCGAATTCGTAACGATCGATGGTCATGGTCGATGAGGCTGATGGTATCGCCATCCAATACCCCTATGACACGACCTTTGAGGGGTGCAGCATCAGCATTCAGCCAGAAGAGCGCTAAGAGGATGAAGCCTGTGAAGTCCCTCAAGGCCCTTGGGTGCCATGGCTTTAGCTTCACTCAGGAATGTCCTCTGGGAGTCGCTCGCCGAAGGCTGCCTTAACCGCGGTTAATCGATCCTTGCATACTTTGTAAGCCGCAAGTGCTTGATCCACCATAGGAATCAAGGCATCAATATCGGGTTCCTTCTGGGTTCTAAGGGTCTCGGCAACCTCTTTGAGAATGGCGTAATTCGCTTTGAAGGTATCAGATTCCTCAGTCATGGCGTTCTCCTTCAGGGGGGATGATGACGGGTACGGTGCCGTCGTGAAATTCGAGATTAAACTGGTGGGCTAGACGGGCGCTTTGGGTTGAGGTGATGGGTGGACCATCCATGTGATGGGCCAACGCAAAGCCCCGGGATAGAGTGGCTTTAGGCCCAAGGCCCAGCACTTCCCTGGCGAATGCTTCTGTCTTCTGTTCAGCCTCTTTGAGGCGCTCTAAGCTCAGGTCATGAAGACGGATTCTAAGGTACTCAAGATCCCTCATCATCGAGTCGATGATCAAGGCCGAACGTTGTCCGATGCTGTCTAAAGTTCGAATGATCTCAAAGTCGGTGAATTCAAGATGGCGATTGCTCTCATATTGGATCGAGCGAAAGTCCCGATCAAGCCGATGCTCGGCATGGAGGAGCTGCTCCTGAGCGAGACTGACTATACGCCTTAGGGAATCCTCGACGTCTTGATGGCCCCTGGCTAAGTGATTTTCAGCGGTCTTAAAAATAATCAGGAGATTTTCAATAGCGGCTTGAGTGTTGCCATAGAGAGTTCCTTCGATATGGCCAATCACCTTTGACGGGGTATCAAACCGCTGGTTCGCTACTTCATCGAGGATCGTATTGTCTCGTTCATGACCAATCCCGGTGAGAACCGGTATCTCAAGTCGGGCGATCGCCTCGGCAACGGCTTCATCATTGAGCCAGTAAAGATCGGTGACAGAACCACCGCCTCGAATCAGACACACGGCATCAAAGGCTTGGCCCCCTTGAACGTCCTCCCGAAGGCGATGAATGGCTTCAAGCAGGCTCCCAGAGGTGTCGGGTCCCTGGAAGGTGGCTGTGTAGTAAGTGAATTCGCAAATCCCATGGCTTTGAATGCGATCGGCGTCCTGCCTGAAGTCACCGAGGCCTGCGGCTTCTCTTGGGCTGATGACGGCGACTTTACAAAATTCTGTGGGGCAGGGGAGTTTCCGATTGAGATCATAAACGCCGCGCTGAATGAGGCCTTCGCGAATCGCATTTAACTTTGCAGCGATATCCCCAAGGGTAAAGGTAGGGTCGATATCTTCGATGACCGCCCGTAACCCATAGGTGGCATTAAACTCCGCGGTGAGTTGAAAGAGGACCTTGATCCCAACCTCAAGCACTGCACCGGTGGTCTCCTGAAACCGGGCAAGAACCGTTTGCGCTCGGCTATTCCACAAAAAGCCCTGCAGCCGGGCAATGAGTCTTCCCTCGCCGTCATGTTCCACCAATTCAAGGGCGAGATGTCCCCCATTGATTGGACGGAGTTGGCTGATTTCGACACGGACCCATTGCGAGCGCTTTACGCGCTCCATGATGGCGCCGGAGACTTCCTGAAGGAACGCTGAAAGGCAGACGCTATCGCCTGATTCACTAATAAGTGGATGAGTATGAAGGGGCGTTGGGAGTTGATCCTTAATAAGGCCGTCTTCAGACAGCCACATCTTGAAGGGAATCAATGATAAACCGTCAGGCACATACCACTTCTTTTTGAGAGGGTCCCATCGCGCCCCAAGCATTTTGGCTTGATCCTTTTGAGCGAAGGGGACCTCGAGGAAGGTGATGGTGGTTGTCGGCATGAGAGCGCAATGCGAATGGACTAGGATTCTCGTAGGTGGTCCGGTCTTCCCCGTCAATTCTGAAGGGCTAAGCCTTTTTTGAACATGTGAACGCCTCCATTATCGCACTTCATAGTCCTCTGGATATCGCGGATGGATAGACAAAAAAAAGCCCCGGAGTCCGGGGCGTTCTAGGAGGAGAAAGCAGCACAACAGAACAAAAACCAGAGAATCAATTAGGAAGAGGACGAGGCTTCTGCCTTTGAAAGATCGACGGTAGCCACCGCGGCCACCAGAACAAAAGCAACAATCAAAAATTCCATAAAGATCCATCAGCTTGTGAAGTTTGATGTACTATATCAGATTACAAATATCAAATTTATGCCATAACAGTTTCTTTATAGGAAACAACGAATGGGTGCGTTATCCTTCTAAGGGGGGTGTGAATGTGAAGCCAAGCGACACACGACCTTGTTAGAATCTCAGTGGTCAGCCTTTCGGGGCCGCCCCATCCTTACTTGGAATTGATATCACGCTATGAATGCTGAAGAACAACGTTTATTAACGGGCTTTCTGGATCAACTCAAAGGAATTCGCGGGATCCAGAAAGATCCCGATGCCGACCTCTTGATCAGAAAAGTGGCGGGTGAACAGCCCGATGCGCTCTATCTCCTGGTTCAAAAAGCGCTCATTCAGGATCAAGCGCTATCGGGAGCAAGGCAACAGATCATGGCCCTTGAGCGGCAGCTAGAGGACGCCCGTACCCCATCCGGAACTTCTTCCAGCGGTGGTTTTTTATCGCAGAATCCCTGGTCCGGTGCGACATCTCGGCAACAGCCAGCGGCTATGGCCGCGCCACAGGCGCCCGTCCATCCAGCCTCAATGGCACCTCCTGCGCCGATGTCATCGGGTTTTGGCGGCTTCCTCGGATCGGCAGCCGCTACGGCGGCCGGTGTCGCCGGAGGCGCGTTCCTCTTTCATGGTATCGAAAGCATGATGGGGCACCATGGCGGTGGGTTTGGTTATTCTGATACCGGGTATGGCGATGGCCATCATGCGGACAATGTCACCATCAATGAGTATTATGGGGATGGTGCATTACCGCCAACCCATGAGGCAGGCTATACCCCCGTCGAGGATCAGCAAGACCTAGAAGAGGACTGGGACTCTTATAATGATGATGTCAACAGCGTCGATGTCTGATGTTCATTCACGCGGTGTCTTCCAATAATCTTTGACGAGCTCCAGCTGCTCTTTGAACCATCGGTGCCCAAGATCATTGGTCATGCTTCGATGCCAGATCATATGGGTTCGAATCGGGGGGACGGGGACTGGAAGTTTAAATTGCTGGATCGGGTAGATCTCTATAAATCGTGCGGCCATTTCTTCTGGCACCAAGGCGAGAAGGTCTGATTGGATGACGACATGAGGTAATAAGAGCGCATTCGGAACTTCGAGTTTGGTGCGTTCTCTGACCCCTTCGAGCATGTGACCTAAAGTCCCTTCGCTGGCATGGGTGAGGAGGTCAAAAGCGGTCACGAACTGCTCTGCCAACAAGGTATCGAGACTGGGATCTTGTTGGATCGATGGGTGATCACCTCTTGCGATTAAAACCCATTGGTTTTCATCATAAATCGGTTGTTCTAACTGCTGATCCACCAGAGGGACATGATGAATCGCAAGATCCACACGATGCTCTCTCAAAAGGCTCGGTAATTCGGCCACAGGATCAATGGTTCTGATCACCAGCCGGATATTGGGGGCCTTGGATTGAATGAGGGCGTTGAGCCTCGGACCAAACAATCCACCCCCGCCATAGGCTAAGGCAAGAACGAAGGTCCGCTGGCTGGTCGCTGGATCAAAGGCCGCTTTGTTTGAGAGTTCGTCCCTGATCAAGTTCAGTGCCTGATGAATTCTTAAGTAGAGATCATCGGCCTTGACGGTTGGCGTCAGGCCTTTGGATCGCCCCTGAAAGAGGCGATCATCAACCAAGTAGCGGAGTCTTCCCAACGCCAGACTGATGGCGGACTGGGTCATCCCGAGCCGCTCTGCAGCTTTGACTTGGCTTTTTTCCTCATAAACCGCCTCAAAGACGGTCAAGAGATTCAAATCGATACTGCGAAGATTGATCATGGTGACCTTGGGATCGGTGAGAATGATCCTTCATTCTAGCGATCCCAAGGCCTATCGATCTATCGTCAATCGCTCTCTTTGAAGACCCCGATTGATCGTCCAAGCCAATACGCGATCAGGTAGTCAGCACCTGGAAGCTCCCCTCCGACATTATTGGCTTTATAGCCGAAGATGTTTTCTTTCCAAGTATAGCCACGGTAGGCGCTCCCTTTAAATAACGGCATGGCGCTGAGTGATTGGGTTCGATCTTGACTCGACCAGTCCATTTTCCATGGGGATGAAGGGAACGGCGACATTACAAAATCCTGGCTGATGCGCTGGTCGATATCCACTTCCGTCTTCGGTGCAGGCATTTCCCGGAGGCGCCACAGGGCATCGTCTTTCGCATTGGCATGCGGCATGGTTCCAAGGGTGCTAAAGGCGACACTCCATAAACCCATGGGTACCCGTGCAAACGACTGATAGATATTTTCAATACCCCGTTTTAGTGGGGTGCCGGTATCGATTCCTTGGAGTGGATACTTTTCACTCAGTAGCTTGAAGTTCAGATATTGGATGACGGCGAGGTGGGACCCACTCCAATCGGCAATACCATTGTTGTAGGTCACGTTGCTCCCTGAAAGGAGTGCCTTAGATTGTCGGTTCCATTCCTTTTTGGTTTCACTAAGAGCCAGAGCACTTCCCGTGCTATAGGCCGTTAGCCACAAGGCCCCTAGGCGGTTATAGCTGCTCCCTTGAGCCACAGAAAGCTGGGTGACAACTTGGCGCATGTCTCTTTTGATTCGAGCGCAGATCTCCCCGTAGCTCAAGGTCCCATCGCAGAGGGACGCTTGGGCGACGGTAAGCCCCAGCAAAACCCCCTTGAACATATCATTGTTGCCGCCCTGTTCCCATTCAAGTCCTGAAAATTCACCGGTACCGGCCATCCAGGGGGAGGTGGGATGTCCCTCGGCCTTTCTAAGAGAGCGTGCGAAGGTGCGACTATCGCCGGTGATCTCCAAAAGC
>JBEIRQ010000355.1:0-2153 GCA_040375885.1 Methylococcus sp. | reverse complement strand
GTATCGGCCAGTCGACTAGGATCTTCAATCCCAGACAGGGAGTTCAAGACCTCGGGCGGAATGCGCTTATTGAGCTTGACGTATTGATCGAAGGTATTGACCACCGTTCTGACCAAAACGTCCATTTCCTCATCATTGGCGCCCGGCTCATCCATCATAGGTTCGACAGCCGCGACCAAAAAGGGCTCCGAATCGGTGAAATGGCGCACTCTTGAACGCTCAGCTCCTTCCACCAGAACCTTGACGGTCCCATCCGGTAACTTCAGTAGCTGCAAAATGTTAGAGAGGGTACCGACCGTGTAAAGATCATCCTCGCCAGGATCATCGACCTCGGCTTCCTTTTGCGCGACCAACAACACCTGCTTGCTGTCTCGCATGGCGTTATCAAGGGCTTGTATCGATTTATCCCGTCCCACGAACAAAGGAATCACCATGTGGGGATAGACCACAACATCGCGCAGCGGCAGCACCGGGACCATTTTATCCGGCGAGGTCAGATCGGTTGATGGTTTGTCCATGTAATCACCCTTGGGCTATAAGATGAGAATGTCATGCTGAGGATATGGGTTGCGGACCCTGAAATTCAAGAGAAATTCATCAAATTTTAAAAAACCCGCCGAAGCGGGTTTTGTTTGATCAGACCGTCATCCTATTCGGCCGCCGCGGCGAGGGGCTTTTCCTCGGCCCCATAGATCATCAAAGGCGGGCTTTCCCCTCGAATCACTTGCTCATCGACAACCACTTTCTCGACATTTTCCTCAGAAGGAAGGTCATACATCGTGTCGAGAAGCACATGCTCGAGTATCGTTCTAAGCCCTCTCGCCCCAGTCTTTCGTTCCATCGCCTTCTGGGCAATCACATGGAGGGCCTCATCACAAATGTCCAACTCACAGCCTTCCATCTCAAACAGCTTCTTGTACTGCTTTACTAGGGCATTCTTAGGTTCGCTGAGGATTCTGACCAAGGCCTCTTCGTTGAGCTCTTCAAGGGTGGCAAGGACCGGGAGGCGGCCCACAAACTCAGGGATGAGACCGTATTTGATCAAATCCTCAGATTCGACCTCAGCCAACACCTCACCCACATTCTTTGAATCGTCCTTGCTCTTCACATCGGCAGAGAAGCCAATACCGCCCTTTTCTGAACGGGCACGAATGACTTTATCGAGGCCCGCAAAGGCCCCGCCACAAATAAACAGAATATTGGCGGTATTGACCTGCAGAAACTCCTGCTGTGGGTGCTTCCTGCCGCCTTGTGGTGGCACCGAAGCCACCGTCCCCTCAATCAATTTCAACAGGGCCTGCTGAACGCCTTCGCCAGAAACATCACGGGTGATGGATGGGTTATCGGCTTTTCGTGAGATTTTGTCGATTTCATCAATGTAGACGATACCGGACTCCGCCTTCTCGACATCGTAATCACATTTTTGAAGGATCTTCTGAATGATGTTTTCAACATCCTCGCCGACATAGCCCGCTTCGGTCAGTGTGGTCGCGTCAGCGATGGTGAAAGGAACATCCAATAACCGCGCCAGCGTCTCCGCCATCAGCGTCTTACCCGAACCGGTGGGTCCAATCAGTAGGATGTTGCTCTTGGCCAATTCCACATCATTCTTGCGGCCCTGCCCCTGGACCCGAAGTCGCTTGTAATGGTTGTATACCGCGACAGACAGGGTGCGCTTGGCCTTATCCTGCCCAATCACGTACTCATCAAGGACCTCTTTGATCTCTTTCGGCTTTGGGAGTTTTTCTGAGCCGCCGCCGACACTTTCCTGCAATTCTTCACGGATGATGTCATTGCAAAGGTCAACACATTCATCACAGACATAGACCGAAGGACCTGCAATCAGCTTTCTAACTTCATGCTGGCTCTTGCCGCAGAAAGAACAGTAAAGCAGCTTGCCACCCGTATCCTTGGAACGCTTGTCATCACTCATTATTTACTCCCGGACGAATCATCCCCACATGCCTTCACCAAAGCCCGTCTGCAGCTGTTCCAAAGGAACCTCAGCTCATCCGTCGATCAAGCACCTTGTCAATCAATCCGTACTGGACCGCATCTTGGCCACTCATGAAGTTATCACGGTCGGTGTCGCCTGCAATCTTTTCAATAGGCTGGCCTGAGTGGTCAGCTAGAATCTGGTTCAAGCGGTCTCT
>JBEIRQ010000100.1:0-6170 GCA_040375885.1 Methylococcus sp. | reverse complement strand
TGGTGACGCTGGTGACCCCGGTGATTTCACTTGGTGTTGGGCATCTGATGAATCATGAGCCACTCCACGGCTCAGTTCTGGGTGGCACGGGACTCATTCTTTTAGGACTGATCCTCTTTGAATGGAAGGGAAATCGACCATCAGTTCCTTCATAAAGCCAAATCGTGAGGTGAGGGAAAGTTCGCTCGTCATCCTAGTTTTTGATGTAGTTGGTACCATCAACCCTTGTTTGAACCCCGTCTGCCCCCCCTTTAAAGAACATCATGACATCTCAAAAAATTGACCATTCTTACCGGAATCTTTTAACGGCCCTGCTGATCATGATCAGCAGTTATCCGATTATGATCACCGGTGGGATTATCGGAAAACTCTTTGAGCTTTTACTGACCGTGTCGATTTTGACCACGGCCTCGATTGTCAGTCTCGGCAAGACCCGCCAGGCGACAATCACTGTACTTGCAGGGGTCGTGGTGGCTTCTCTGACAGCCTTTGAATATGTGCATCCCATGGAGAAGTGGCTCACTCAGGTTCGTTATTTCCTGATCCTTCTCTACTATTTGATGATTTGTTGGAATCTCTCTTTGGATGTCTTCGTCGGCAAAAGGATCTCCAAAACCAATCGGCTCTATGGAGCCATCTGCATTTATCTCCTCGTAGGCATATCATTCGGCTATCTCTACATCTCTCTCAATCTTTTGGTGCCTGATTCCTTTGGCTGCCAAACAAGCTTGTGTCATGATGATTTTGAGCGCCGTTTTGAAATGGGTCTCCAGCATTACTACAGCTTCACTACGTTAGCCACAGTAGGCTATGGGGATATTTCTCCGATGACACCGGTAGCAGGGATGTTGTCCAATTTAGAAGCGGTATTTGGTCAAATGTATGTCGCTATCGTGGTCGCACGATTGGTTGGGATCCATCTCATGGATGACTCTAGTCATCCAAAATAATCGGGGGGGTGATCTAATAAGACGTGCGGCCAATAAAGGCAGCGCTTCTCCTGTGCGGGTAAAATCCACCTGACTCACAGTCACTCCGTGAAACCAATCCTCAGGACGATAGGTTTATTATTTTGTCTGATGCTAAGTCGTCTTGGCTTGTGGTCTCTGACCTCGATAACACACTTCTCACAAAGCCCTCTGATGCAGCAGCCGCTGGTCGCGTTATTCGTGAATGTTGGAATCAAGGATTGAGGACTATCCTCGCTTCCAGCAAGACCTTCTCTGAGATGGTCCAGTTGCATAAGGACGCCGGGCTGATAGCGTCTCATTTCATCTTCGAGAATGGGTGTGGGATCGGATGGCCGCTACTGGACTTACCTGCAGACTTTCAGATAGAAGTTGCCCTTGAACAGGATGGTTTTGGAGCAGTCCTGCTTGGATCCGCCCTCGGGTCGGCGATCGAAATTCTCCTTGCACAAAGGGAAAAGGATGGCTTGAACTTCTCTTTGATTGGCGAACTGGACCCAAAAGAACTGACTCGATTGACGGGCCTTGATACTGAGGCGGGTCGTCAGGCATCGCAGCGCTTTTCTTCGGTGCCCATGCTATGGCGAGATACGCCTGAAAATCTCAAGGAGCTCAAGGTGAAACTCTCCGGCCAAGGACTCACCGTTGTCTCGGGCGGTACTTTTCTTCATGTCTCACCACCATGCGACAAATATTCAGCACTAATGCAACTGCTGGAGTGGCAGAATGAGGGTCGAAGTACTATTAAGGTTTTGGCTTGTGGAGACAGCGAAAATGATTTATCGCTCCTTAGAAATGCGGATCTCGCCCTTTTATTTTCGGCGAGCAATGACAGTCCGCTTATCCCTCAAATACAAAGGCCCATGGATGCGATGACTCCCGTGAATCTCCATCTTAGGAAGTTAGCACCCATCATCATTGAGGGGGCAGGGCCTTCCATATGGCGCCGATCTGTGGCGTCGGCCATGAGGAGCCAACACGTTTGGCTCACACCATGAGTGATTTTTTTCAAAACGGCATTGTTACAACGCTGCATGACTTAGGCGGCCGCAAGAGTTTTGATCTCGAGCAAGAAGTCGCGCGTTATGCCGAGCATCAGCCGATCACGCTGGTTTTGCCTTGCCTCGTCTCGGAGCTCGAGGGCGAGGCGATTGGACCCATCATCGACACGCTAGCCACCATTTCCTATATCGATCACATCATCATTGGCCTTGATCGGGCCGATCAAGGCGGCTATGCGAAGGCTTTGCGTCTGTTTGCAAGGCTTCCCCAATCTCACCAAGTCATCTGGAATGATGGCCCACGTATTCAAAGCCTTCTGGAAACCCTTCGTTATGAGGGGTTGGCGCCAGGGGAAAAAGGAAAGGGGCAAAACCTTTGGATTTGTTTTGGCTTGTTGCAAGCCAGATCCACGAAAGGCGTTGTCGCCATCCATGACTGCGACATCCTTAATTACAGTTCGAGGCTCCTCGCCCGTTTGGTGTATCCCTTGGTGAACCCAGCAACCAACTATGTCTTTGCCAAGGGGTATTACGCGAGGGTCAGTGAGAACATTTTTTATGGCAGGGTCAGTCGGCTTTTCGTCACGCCGCTTTTACGCGCGTTGAAGCGCTCCCTGGCACCAAGTCGATATCTCGATTATCTCGACAGCTTTCGGTATCCATTGGCGGGAGAATGCGCCATGCATGTGGATGTGGCTCGTCGACTCCATCTGACCATGGACTGGGGGCTTGAAATCGGAACCCTCTCTGAGGTCTTTAGGGATCATTCGACACGACAAATCTGTCAAATTGATATAGCCGATACCTATGATCACAAACATCAGTCACTCGGTCAGTCATCTAAGGATACGGGCCTGAATCGCATGGCGAGGGACATTGCGCTTAGCATTTTGCAGGGGCTGGCGGCACAGGGAGTTATTCTGGATAAAGGTCATCTTCGAACGGTGGTGACGGCTTACCAACGGATTGTTCTTGATCTGATGGAGTCCTATGAGAATGATGCGGCCATCAATGGTCTGATGATCGATCGGGGGGGGGAGTTGGCGGCGGCGTCAGTGTTTGCAGCGGCCCTCCATGAGGCCGGAAGGCGATTTGTCGAAGAGGATAGTTGTCGTCCTTTGACGCCTATTTGGGATGGGGTGATGAGAAGTTATCCGGATATTTTGTCCCGATTGGCATTCGCCGTGACTGAAGATGAAACGGAGTTTGGAGTATGACTCAAGAGTATTCTCCGACGATGCCCGTTGCCGCCACGCCGGTATTACTTGGGGTTATTAATCTTTCCCCTGAATCGATGGTGGTCGATTCGATTGCACAAACGGAAAAAGAGGTTCTGGAGCGAGCGGCGTGGTTAAAAGCCCAAGGCTGCAGCATCATCGATCTTGGCGCTCGCTCTATTACGCATGATGCAAAGGAAGTCAGTGATAGCCTTGAGCAGCAACGTCTTGCCGGACCTCTTTGTCTGTTGGTCAATAAGGGCTATCGCGTCTCTGTTGATACTTGGAGTTCTGATACTGTGTTGGTAGCCCTTTCAGGTGGGGCATCAGTGATCAATTTCACAGGGAGTGCGATTTCGCCTACGGCTCTTGCGGCCATCGCAAAGGCTAAGGCCGTGCTCATTCTGACTTACATGCCCTATGGGGATGCCTATCAAATGAGGCAGGCTGAGCCTATTCCTTATCGCATTGAGCGCATACTTGATCACCTGGCACCCCGGGTTGAGGAAGCACGTAAAGCCGGCGTAGTCGATATCATCATCGATCCTAACCTTGGGATCATTCATCCCTCTGTTGGAGACTATGGGAAGGTTCAGCTGCAAAATGGTGTCCTTTGGAATCTCTATCGCCTGAGAGTCCTTGGTTGCCCCATCCTGTTATACGCGGCCCGGAAGCCCGAGTTTCTTGGACGCATCCTATTCGCTTCGAACGTACTTCATGCAAACCCTGAGTACATTCGCACGCATCACCCCGATATCCTTAATCAGCTGATGGCTGTGGACCTTTATGAATCTCAACAGTGAGTGTCCCCTTGAAGGACGGGTGGCTCTGGTTACAGGGGCCGCGCAAAGAACGGGGCGCAGCATCGCGCTGGCTCTTGCAGCGGCCGGTGCCGATCTCGTGGTTCACTATCACCGGAGTCAAGGGGCTGCGCTTGAAGTCCAAAAAGAGATCACCCGGATGGGGAGAAGAGCCGAAACAACCTGCGTCGACCTTAATGATGCGGAGGCCACGGCTGAAGCGTTTAAGGCCACGGCCCTTCTTTTAGGCCGGCTGGATATTCTGGTCAATAATGCGTCAGGGGTTATCTGGAAAAGCCTTTCCGAGACCACCCTTTCGGAGTGGCATCAGGGGATCGATGAAACGCTCCACATCACTTACCATGCCTGCCAGGCAGCACTTCCTTTTCTAAGACAAAGTGGTCAAGGGCGCATCATCAACCTCATCGATGTTGATGCGGATGCGCTTTCGGCCGTCCCGAGGCTGACCTCTTACAAGATTGGCAAAACCGGAGTCCTTATGCTGACGCGCACTCTGGCTGTTACTGAGGCCCCTTATGGCGTGACCGTCAATGGCGTGTCCCCAGGGACACTCGATAATTCCGAGCGTAAGCCATCCCTTGCTCTCATTCCTGCCGGCCGATACGGAACGCCTGAGGAGGTGGCTAGGGCGGTCGTTTTCCTTGCCCATCCAGAGTCAGGTTACATTACGGGGAGTAACCTCAAGGTCTCTGGTGGCTATCTGATCTAACGGCCTTGATTATCTTGGTTTAATGAGGTTCAGTAGCTCTCGCCTGGCACTGATTTCCTCACGGAATAGACCGTGCATGGAGGATGTGGTCATGACCGAATTTTGCTTCTCCACACCGCGCATCATCATGCAAAGGTGTTTACATTCCATGACGACGGCAACGCCAGTGGGATTAATCGCGGCCTGAAGGGCGGTGGCGATCTGGTGGGTCAGACGCTCCTGAATCTGCAATCGACGGGCATACATATCCACGATCCGAGCGACCTTTGAAAGGCCGATGACCTTGTCTGAAGGAATGTAGGCCACGTGGCATTTGCCGATAAAGGGGAGGAGATGGTGCTCGCAAAGGGAGTAGACCTCGATATCCTTGACAATGACCATGTCATGGGTGTCTGACTCGAAGATCGCACCATTCAGGATCTCATCGAGGTTCTTGTCATAGCCGTTATTGAGGAACCTAAAGGCTTTGGCAGCGCGCTTAGGCGTATCTAGGAGGCCCTCACGGGTCACGTCTTCTCCTATGTCCTTAATGATGTCGCTAAAAAGACCCGCTAACTTGTCGTTATCCATCCTTTGAACCAGTCGATCAATAAACCATTGCATCTTATCAGGGTGAAGCGTGCGGTGCTTTTGAGATTTTCTTCTAATAGAGGGTAGGTGACTGCTCCCGTCAATGGTCCATCGACTTCTTCACTTCCAGTGAGCTTATGCTTTAGGAAAACCAACACCCTTGCCTTCATCATCAATCGCTTGAGGGCTGGAGTCTTCATTCAGATTAGGGTCAGCGTCGGGTTCAGTGGATGCTGAATTATTGCCATAATTTTCAACCGCACCATTCACAATCTGACTACTGGGTATCGTCACCAGAGACCCTGTCGTGGTCTTCAGTCTGATACTCCTAAAGCCAACATCTTCGACAACGCCCGAATGGTTTGAGACATGGACAGAATCACCGATTGAAAAGGGTTTTTCAAACATGATGATGAGGGACCCTAAGAGGTTTGCTAGGGTCTGCTGCGCCGCCAAGGCAAAGGCCAAGCCGCCGACCCCAAGACTCGCTATGACTGAATAAGTTGGAAGCCCGATTTGCTCGCCCGCGTTGATCAAGATTGCAATCACCGCAGACAAGGTCGCTAGCCGTCCAATAAAGCGAATGACTTGGCTATCAATGCTGGTTGTTTTTATTCTCTCTGAGATGATGATGGTTTCGGCGACTGCTGAACCAAACGACCAGGTCAACCAGGTAATACAAAGATAAAAGACAGACCACAAGGCTGTATTAAAGAAATAATAAAGAGAATCTGAGACGTGAATGACGTCAATGACTATTTTCAAGAAGAGGAGTGAGGTAATCACAAATCCTAATGGCTTTAGAAGCGCCCGCCAGATCGATGGGATCGTTACAGGTTCGTCGGTTATTTTATTTTTGCCGCTGAGCCAAATGAAAAATGATA
>JBEIRQ010000017.1:0-13204 GCA_040375885.1 Methylococcus sp. | reverse complement strand
GGACCCTAAAGGTTTAAAAGACGATGGAAATCGCGCGGGGTAAGAGAGCAAGCCCCTGGCACTGCGGGCGATGCCTTCCTCGGCACAAACTGCGCTTGTGATCTCGTTCTGGCATATCGAGTCCGTCGTCGAGTGGGTTCGGTCCCCTTCCTATGATTTGATGGGCGTTGATTCCTCGTGAGTAAAAACTCATGAAGGAAATTCGCGCTTATGTTCAGCCCTTTGCTCTAGGTAAGGTCGTTCAGGCGCTCCTTGAAGTGCCCGATTTTCCAGGGATGACCGTCATGGATTGTGAAGGCTTTGGGTGCCGCCAGGTGGAATCAGGCCAATCCTTCAACCCCTTTCTTGAAAAGAAGCGAATAGAGATCGTTGCAGAGGACCATATGGTCGATCAGATTGTGGAGATCATCATGACGCGCGCCCACTCGGGTCGCCCTGGGGATGGACGGGTATTCCTCTTTGAGGTGCTTGAGGATGCCAAGATCAGAACCGGCGAGCGCCGGGTCTTTCATTCTGAAGATTGAGCCTCGGCCTTGGGCGAGCCTTAAAAGCGGAGTCAGCCGATAAGCCGGGTTCTGTCGAGGGCAGTCATTCATCTGGGACGTTCCTCGCGGAACACCTCGAGCAACCTACCCGGGAGCCGTGCGGACCACACGTGCCAAATAAATCTGGCGGCCCCCCTATTTGGTCTTGCTCCGGACGGGGTTTACCCTGCCACTTCCGTTGCCGGAAGCGCGGTGCGCTCTTACCGCACCATTTCACCCTTACCGGACCGGCATCAGCCAGTTCGGCGGTATATTTTCTGTGGCACTTTCCGTAGGCTCGCGCCCCCCAGGCGTTACCTGGCGTCCTGTCCTATGGAGCCCGGACTTTCCTCCATTCCGGTGACACCGGAACAGCGACTGCCTGGCCAACTCCTCTGTCAGTCTAGTGGACGGATCTGTGCTTGGCTAGCAGCGATCCATTGAGAGAGGGCGAGGGTCCAAGGTGTGGCAAAAAATCCTATAAAAAGTGCCCAAGATATTCGATCTCTGCGTTGAGGAAGGATGGCTTTTGTGGTTTAATTGGGGCGTTTTTGCTGGAAGATGGGCGCATGCCTTTTTTGGTGTCGGCTTCCTCCGATGCCTGTAGCGGCCCCTGCTGATGTTCAGTCTGTCGCATCCCATGCGATGGTGTTCTGGCAAAACAAGATTTTACTGATCCCAAGGCCGGAAGAGCTGTGATATGAGGTCACTCGCTCCCTCCTGCGTAGGGCAGCCAATGGTTTGTGCGTTCCACGGGCTCACTTATGCTAATCAACATTAAAAAAGGACTGGATCTGCCGATTTCGGGAGAACCAGAGCAGGTCATCTACAACAATGCAGGCGCTATCAAGTCGGTAGCCGTTCTGGGGCCCGATTATATGGGTCTGAAGCCCGCCATGAAGGTGGCAGAGGGTGACAAGGTCAGCTTGGGTGACCCACTGTTTGTCGATAAGGAGTTTCCAGAGATTGTCTACACCGCGCCAGGCGCCGGTGTCGTCAAGGCCATCCACCGCGGTGAGCGCCGGGTTCTCAATTCGGTAGTGATCGAACTGAGCGGCAATGAATCAGTCAAGTTTGAGAGCTATGCGGCCTCTCGCTTGCCTGAGCTCTCGCGAGACCAGATTCGACAAAACCTTCTGGTGTCTGGGCTTTGGACCACGCTGCGGACCCGGCCCTATAGCCGAGTCCCTGAGCCAACCTCGGTCCCTCACTCCATCTTTGTGAACGCCATGGATACCAATCCGCTGGCGGCAAGGCCTGAGGTCGTCATTGCTGACCGGTCGAACGATTTCAAAAATGGCTTAACGCTGATTGCAAAGTTGACCGAAGGTCGGGTGTTTGTTTGTAAAACACCCGCGGCGAAGATTGATCTTCCGACCAGTTCTCAGATCGATGTGGCTACTTTTGAAGGGCCTCACCCCGCAGGACTCGTTGGTACCCATATTCATTACCTCGATCCCGTCGGCCCCAACAAAACGGTATGGCACCTCGATTATCAGGCAGTGATGGCGATTGGCAGTCTCTTTACGACAGGTAAATTGAACGTGGACCGGGTCGTTGCCCTGTCAGGTTCTTTGGTGGCCAGTCCCCGTTTGGTTCGGACTCGGGTGGGTGCGAACCTTACCGATTTGACGAGAAATCAATTAAAGGCCGGATCAGAGGCTCGGGTGGTATCAGGGTCCGTCCTTTTTGGACGTGGCGCGGACGATTGGTCTGATTACCTTGGGCGCTTTCATCACCAGGTCACCGTCATTCCCGAAAATCGGGCGCGTGAGTTCATGGGCTGGGTGGTTCCAACCGGAAAGAAATACTCGTTCCTGAACGTTCTCTTGACGAGTCTTCCAGAGGCGCGTGGCAGAAAGTTTGCGTTTACCACAACCAAATTTGGGAGCCCCCGCGCCATTGTGCCGGTCGGTGTTTTTGAGGACGTGATGCCGCTGGATATCCTTCCCACTCAGCTACTTCGTTACCTGATTGTTGGCGATACGGATATGGCTCAAGCTCTCGGCGCCCTGGAGCTTGATGAAGAGGATTTGTCGCTGTGTACCTTTGTAGATCCTGGCAAGCATGATTTCGGTCCAGTGCTCAGGAAGAATCTCACCCAAATCGAGAAGGAGGGCTGATGTCTAGTACCCGCCAATTTTTAGATAAACTCCACCCCCATTTTGTAAAGGGGGCTAAGTTCGAGAAGCTCTATCCCGTGTATGAGATGGTGGATACCTTCCTCTATAGCCCACCTGATGTGACCTCTGGGGCAACCCATGTCCGTGATGCGATCGATCTCAAGCGGGTCATGACCTACGTTTGGATTGCGGCACTGCCTTGCATGTTCATGGCGCTCCTGAATACGGGATATCAAGCAAATCTCGCGATGGAAACGCTGGGGCTTCAGGAGGTTCCAGGCTGGCGTGGCTGGATTGTGAACCTATTTGGCCACAACCCGTATAACCCCCTGTCGGATATCGTCCACGGAGCAATGTTCTTTTTCCCGGTTTACATCGTCACGCTCGTGGCGGGTGGCATCTGGGAAGTGCTCTTTGCTGTGGTTCGCAAGCATGATGTCAATGAAGGATTCTTCGTGTCGTCTATTTTGTTTGCGCTGACCCTGCCGCCAAGCACCCCCTTGTGGATGGTCGCCTTAGGTATTTCCTTTGGTGTTGTCATCGGCAAGGAAGTTTTTGGGGGGACCGGCAAGAACTTCTTGAATCCGGCACTGACGGGGCGAGCGTTCCTTTACTTTGCCTATCCCGCGGCCATGTCGGGGGATGCGGTGTGGACGGCTGTTGACGGTTTTGCAGGGGCAACCGCTCTCGGACATGCTGCGATTGGTGGGGTGACCGCCGTTAGAGAAGCAGGAATCTCTTGGTGGGCGACCTTTATTGGCTTCGAGAAAGGCTCCATGGGTGAGACCTCGACCCTCGCATGCCTCTTGGGCGCAGCCTTCCTTATCTACACCCGTATCGCCAACTGGCGGATCATGGTGGGTGTGTTGGTGGGCATGATTGCCACGGCGACCCTGTTCAATGTCGTCGGTAGCAATTCGGATGCGATGTACGCCATGCCTTGGTACTGGCATCTCACCCTCGGCGGCTTTGCATTTGGTACGGTCTACATGGCGACTGACCCTGTCAGTGCGGCACATACTAATGCCGGTCGTTGGGCCTTTGGTGCCCTAGTTGGCTTTATGACGGTACTGATTCGCGTCGTCAACCCGGCGTTTCCTGAGGGGATCATGCTGGCGATTCTTTTCTCCAACATTTTCGCGCCACTGATCGATTACGTGGTTATCAAGATCAACATTGCCAAGAGGGTGAAGCGCTATGCCTGATTCCATGGAAAAAAGCTCGGTCGAGCCGGGTTTCAAGGAAAAACTGGCCGGCTATGCGGCCGTTGTTCAGGCCTATTCGGAGCCTTACCTTGCGTTGCCTAACGATAGCTTCAAGAAAACAGTCGCCGTTGCGTTGGCGCTATGTCTCGTCGGTGCCATCGTGGTATCAGGCTCTGCGGTGATCTTGCGGCCGTTGCAGGAGTGGAACAAATCGAAGGATGAAAAGGTCAATATCCTCGAGGTAGCGGATCTTTATCAACCAGGAGTAGACGTCGAAACGGTCTTCAAGAATATTGAGGTGCGTTTGGTCGATCTTGGGACCGGTGATTATGCTGAAGGGATGGATGCCAAAAACTTCGACCAGTGGAAGGCGGCAAAGGATCCACTCCTTAGTGAAGCGATCCCGGCCAACAAGGATATTGCTAGCATTAAGCGGAAGCCAAAGTTCGCCAAAGTCTATCTTGTCAAAGAAGGTGATCAACTTAAGACCCTGATTCTGCCCGTCAATGGCTATGGTCTTTGGTCGACTATGTTCGGATTTATAGCGCTTGAGGCCGATGCAGAAACGGTGGTTGGCATGAATCTTTACGATCAAGCCGAGACTCCGGGACTGGGTGGTGAAGTGGTCAATCCTAAATGGAAGGCCCTTTGGAAAGGCAAGAAGGTTTATAACTTCACTGGAAAAGAATTCCACGAAAGTAACCTGAGTGAAAAGGGCCAGACCATTGAAATTGGTGAGGTAGCATTGGGCCTCGTCAAAGGGTTTGTGGATCCTTTGAAGGCAGGTTCAGAGTACCAAGTGGATGCATTGGCAGGAGCGACGCTGACCAGTCGCGGCGTGAGCAATCTGGTGCAGTACTGGATGGGCAAAGAAGGTTACGGCATTTATCTTGCAAAGATTAGAAACCAGAGAGGCTGAAGTTATGGAACTGACACAGGAAAATAAGAAAGTACTGGTCGAACCACTGGTCGAGAATAATCCCATCACCCTTCAGGTTCTTGGAATCTGTTCGGCGCTGGCGGTGACCTCTCAGTTGTCGACGGCCTTGATCATGAGTCTTGCGCTCACCACCGTGACCGCTTTTTCAAGCGCAGGGATCGCCTTCATTCGGAATCATGTCCCAAGTAGCATCCGCATCATTGCTCAGATGGTGATCATTGCTTCATTGGTGATTGTGGTTGATCAGCTGTTGAAGGCCTTTGCTTATGATGTCAGTAAGCAGTTGTCCGTCTTTGTCGGCTTGATTATCACTAACTGTATCGTCATGGGTCGGGCAGAAGCCTACGCCATGAAAAACCCGCCGTGGGAGAGCTTCCTTGATGGGATCGGTAACGGCCTCGGCTACAGCTTGATTCTGATCGGTGTGGCGGTGATTCGCGAGTTACTGGGATCCGGTAAGCTCCTCGGTATGGAGATTCTGCCTCTCATCAAAGACGGTGGCTGGTATGTTCCAAACGGACTCCTCCTGTTGCCGCCGAGCGCGTTCTTCCTCATCGGCTTGATTATTTGGGCGATCAGGACTTGGAAGCCAAAGCAGGTTGAAAAAGCGGATTTTGAAATTCAGCCCGCACATGGTGCGGTACACGGGGAGGCTCACTAGGATGGAAGCCTATATCAACTTATTCATCAAGTCCGTGTTCATCGAGAACATGGCGCTGTCTTTCTTCTTGGGTATGTGTACCTTTATTGCGGTTTCGAAGAAAATCGAAACTGCGGTGGGTCTTGGGATTGCTGTGGTGATCGTTCAGACGCTGACCGTTCCAGCCAACAATCTGATTTACACCTATCTGTTGAAGGAAAATGCTTTGACGTGGGCGGGCGTTCAAGATGTCGACCTGAGCTTCATCGCGTTGATGGCCTGTATCGGCGTCATTGCCGCTATTGTTCAGATTCTCGAGATGGTTTTGGACCGTTTTTTTCCGGCCCTCTACAACGCGCTCGGTATCTTCTTGCCCCGGAATACGGTGAACTGCGCCATTTTGGCCGGTAGCCTTTTTATGATCGAACGTGATTACAACTTTTCAGAAAGTGTCGTCTACGGTGTGGGTAGTGGATTCGGTTGGGCGTTGGCGATTACCGCCATGGCGGGTGTTCGTGAAAAGCTTAAATACAGTGATGTGCCGCCGGGCTTACGTGGCCTTGGTATTACGTTCATCACAGCCGGTCTCATGGCCCTGGGTTTCATGGCATTCTCAGGTATTCAACTTTAAAGGGTTAGGGTAGAACAATGCTCGAAATCATTCTGGGTGTACTGTTTTTCACCTTTATCGTTGTCGCCCTGGTCGTCGTGATCTTGGGAGCCAAATCGAAGCTGGTCGCTGAAGGTAATGTGGATGTTCTCATCAATGATGAGAAAACGATTCATGTGCCGATTGGGTCCAAGCTGCTGACAGCCCTTGCTGATCACAATCTCTTTGTGTCATCAGCCTGCGGTGGCGGCGGCACCTGTGCGCAATGTCGGGTGAGGGTTGATGCCGGAGGTGGTGATATTCTGCCGACCGAGTTGTCCCACATTACGAAGCGCGAGGCGGCTTGCGGTGATCGTTTGGCCTGTCAGGTCACGGTCAAGCAGAACATGAAAATCCATGTCCATGATGAGGTCTTTGGGGTTAAGAAGTGGGAGACCACCGTCCGCTCCAACGAGAACGTGGCTACCTTTATCAAGGAATTGGTCCTGCAGCTTCCCAAAGGAGAGGCCGTTGACTTCAGGGCCGGTGGATACATTCAAATTGAATCTCCCGCCTATGATGCTAAGTTCCGTGACTTTGCAATTGAAAAGAAATTCCACGAAGACTGGGATAAATTCAATATCTGGCAGTATGAATCGGTCGTCAAGGAGCCCTCGATCAGGGCTTACTCCATGGCCAACTATCCCGAAGAAAATGACATCATCATGTTAAATGTCCGGATTGCGACCCCGCCACCGGGTGCGCAGGGCATTCCGCCAGGCGTCATGTCGTCGTATATTTTCAACCTGAAGCCAGGTGACAAGGTGACCATTTCAGGTCCCTTTGGTGAGTTCTTTGCCCGCGAAACGGATCATGAAATGGTCTTTGTTGGTGGCGGTGCGGGTATGGCGCCTATGCGCTCCCATATTTTTGATCAGCTGCGCCGCCTCAAGAGCAAGCGTAAGATGACCTTCTGGTATGGTGCAAGAAGTCTCCGTGAAATGTTCTACGTCAATGACTTCGATATGCTTCAGAAGGAAAATCCAAACTTCAAGTGGCACATTGCTCTGTCGGAACCAAAGCCTGAAGACAACTGGACGGGTCACACCGGCTTTATTCACAACGTTCTCTTTGAGAACTACCTCAAGGACCATCCGGCACCAGAGGACTGTGAGTACTACCTGTGTGGTCCGCCGATGATGAATACGGCTGTGATCAAGATGTTGCTGGATGTCGGTGTCGAGCGTGAAAACATCATGCTAGACGATTTTGGCGGTTGATCAGACGTCCAAATGGAAGGATGCAGGGGCCTTTTGGCCCCTGCTTTCGTTCTGAAGGTCTTCAGGTTAACATGCAATTACGATGTTCTTCAGAGAGTAGGAGCCTAGGATGTCACTATTTGTAACGACCTTTTTCATCATCGCTGCGGTCATCGCAATGATGGCGGTGGGTGTCATGTTTGGTCGCGGTGCCATCAAAGGGAGCTGCGGCGGGATTAATGGGGGTTCTTGCCCTTGTACCCAGAAATGCGAGAAGCGCAAGAAATACGAGCTTGCACAGGGTGAATCCAACTGAACTTGGTTGAAGCGCTGTTGAATAGGGCTTGATGCTCTCTGCGAGGGATCTGACCCAGTGACGGCTGGCTCCTTCTTCTGGTATGACTACGAAACCTCCGGGCTTCATCCCGGGTGGGATCGTCCTCTTCAATTCGGAGGAATCCGAACCGATCTAATGCTAGAGCCTATTGGAGATCCGGTTGTGCTTTACGCCCAACTGACTCCGGATGTACTCCCGCATCCCGATGCCTGTCTGTTGACAGGAATTACACCTGATCGAATTGCCGATAAGGGCCTTCGTGAATGCGATTTCATTGATCGTATTCAACATGAATTTCTGAAGCCTAAGACGTGTGTCCTTGGTTACAACAGTCTTCGTTTTGATGACGAGGTCACCCGCTATACCCTCTTTCGAAACCTGATGGATCCCTACGCTCGTGAGTGGCGAAATGGGAATTCCAGATGGGATATCATCCAGTTGGCTCGCATGACCAGAGCCCTGCGGCCTGAGGGATTGATCTGGCCTCTCGATCCCCAAGGTGTTCCAAGTCTTCGGCTCGATCAATTGACCCGCGCAAATGAAATCCCCCATGACTCGGCTCATGATGCGATGAGTGATGTCTTTGCAACGATCGGCCTTGCGCGCCTTATCAGATTGCACCAGCCTCGCCTTTTCGACTACTTGTTGGCGCATCGCGGGAAACAGGCGGCCCTTCATCTCTTGGCGCCCGGTCAATGGAAGCCACTGCTTCATGCATCAACGCGCTACCCAATGGCGCACGCTCAAATCGGTCTGATCGTTGCTGTGGCCATCCATCCTGATCGATCTAATACCATCATCGCCTATGATCTATCGTTTGATCCCGAGGTGTTGAAGGAAACACCGATCTTTTCTGAAGAGGCGCCTTATCCGCGTCAGGCCTTGTTTACGATCAAGCTGAATCAATGTCCAGCGTTAGCCCCTATCTCCGTGTTGCGGGCTCAGGATGCCGAACGGCTGGAGATGGATCCTGATCAGTGTCTAAGACACCTCAAGGCGCTTGAAGAAATCGATGTCTTAAAGAGTCCGCTGGCTCAAACTCTCTTTGAAGAGAAGGCCCCTCAACGGTCAAAGGATATTGATAGTTCACTCTATGAGGGGTTTCTGGGGGATAGAGATCGGAAGGCATTGGAGCAATTCCGCCTTTTGGCGCCTTGGGCGATGGGCGATGCGGGGCTTTCTTTTGAAGATGTCAGGCTTCCTGAAATGATATTTAGATTCAGGGCACGCAATTACCCTGAAACGCTCAATTCTGAAGAGCTTAGCCGGTGGCAAAAGTTCTGCCGAGATCGGCTCCTGGGTCAAGATGCGGGTGGTGGGTTGACCCTTAAGGATTTTGAGGATCGATTGAATGAGTGGGGTCTAAGAGGGGATCTGACGACGCTTCAAAGAGAAACCCTCGATGGCCTTCGGCGGTTAACGGGCCCCCATCAAGCTTAGCCCTGGCGCATGGTTTTGTCATATACTTCCCCCATTTTAACGTTGAGAGTGAGGATGAAGACGATGAAAAAATGGTTGCCCCTATTGGCTGCGGTCAGTCTTTCTTGGGCCTATGTGGCCGATGCCCATGGCCCAACCCGTGAAAAACACAGCGAGTCCATTGAGATCAGTGCGGCTCCGGATGCGGTCTGGGCTTTGGTGGGCGATTATGCGCATCCTGAAAAATGGATGCCAACCGTCGAGAGCGCAACCGTCCAGGGGGGGAACGAGAAAGGAGCCATTCGTGAATTGAAGCTCAAGAATGGCTCAGGAACCCTCAAGGAAGAGCTGAAAAATATCGACGCGGAAAAGAAGCTCATTCAGTACAAGATTGTTGATCCCACCGATGCGGCGGTTTTCCCGGTCAATAACTACTCTGCAAAAATCACGGTTGAAGCGTCCGCAGCCGGTTCCAAGGTGGAGTGGGATGCTGCTTTTTATCGGTGGTTCCTCAACAATAATCCACCGGATGGCCAGAATGAGGCAGCTGCCAAGGCGGCTGTCGAAAAGGTCGTCAGTGAATCCCTGGCGAATCTCAAGGCCGTGGCTGAGAAAAAGTAAGTATCGATTGATGTCTAGCGGCTGGAAGACAGTGAACCATGCGGTGGCCTTGGCCGCCGCATGGTTATTTGGGGGGGAGGTTTTAGCCGAGCCTTTTGCCTTCATTACGAATCAGAAGGCGAGTACGGTCAGCATGATCGACACGGCGTCTGGTTTGGTGGTCAAGACCTTGCCTGTAGGAAAGGATCCTGCGGGGATCGCGGTCGACCGCGCCGCTCACTATGCTGTCATCACGAGCCCGAGTGTTGGCGAGATAGCCCTTCTTGACGCCCAAAGCGGGGTTTCAAGGGGCGTGATGAAAGTGGGTGAGGGGCCATTAGGTGTGGCCATAAGCCCTGACGGTCTGAGGGCCTATGTGGCCGATTTCTATGGTCACTTCATGTCAGTGATCGATTTATCAGAGGCTTCGATTCTAAAACGAGTGCCTGTTGGGCATTACCCTTCGGGGGTTCTGGTGAGCCCCGATGGCGGGTCCATTTTCATTGCAGAGCGTGAAGACAATACCGTATCGCTGATCGATGCGACAGCGTTAACCGTTATCAAGACAGTCTCCGTGGGAAGGCATCCCTTTGGTTTGTATTTGGATCAAGGGCGGGGCCGTCTCTACGTGGCGAATGTTGAAAGCAATGATCTCTCCGTTCTCGATGCAAAGACTTTGGCGCCCGTTGGGTTGGTTAAGGTCGGGGAGCGGCCTTATGCGGTGGCCAGTGCCTTGGGTGGGCGCCGTGTCTTTGTGACGAATCAATATGACAGCACCGTGTCTGTCGTCGATGCGGAGTCATTGGCGGTGATTGCAACGGTTCCTGTCGGTGAATATCCCGAAGGAATAGCGGGTCATCCTGATGATCATCAAGTGTGGGTGGCTAATTGGTTTGACAATACGGTGACCGTTTTGGACGCGGAAAGTCTTCGCGTTCGAAAAACCATTCAAGTGGGAGATGGTGCACGCGCCTTTGGCGAGTTTATTTCTCTCGGGGCTCCTCGCAGCAATGCCTCATCTCAATCCCCTTTTTTGCGATAGCCGGGTTCCTTAGTCTTTGCCGCTTTGAAGCAGCTCAAGGAGTTGTGGCCCTACCCGTTTATGCCGCCAGCCGCGACTCAAGCGGGATTTCTGAGGATCATCAATAAGTTGTTCAATGTCCTTGCGCGATCCAATGACGGCGGGCGATATCTGAAGATGGACTGCTTCCAGCTGAATGATTCCTGCCATCCGTTTGATCAGGGCGCGCCTTGAGGGATCGGCTCTCCCGGCCAGAGGGTTTGGGGTGATGCCTCTTTCGTGTTGGTTGTTCGCCTTCAGCAGGGACGTCAGTGATGCCAAGGCTTCTTTTTGGGTGATTTGGTTGGCGCCTCTGATGCGAATCAGGGCGTCGGTGGGATCAGATTGTCTTGCCATCTGACACAGGGTATCGTCTCGAACGACCCAGGTTCTTGGGATGTTGAGGGTTTTGGCAGTTTCTTCGCGCCATTGAGCAATGACTTTCGCCTGATCAAAAGCTGGGGGCTCAAGATCCCCGATGCCTCCAACCCGCTTCCAACTTTCAGCTGGGTCATTTTCATACAAGGACGGATCCAGAAGGGATTGGCAGTCCTCTTCAAGCCAAGACAAGCGATCCAGCTGATCGAGTTTGGCGAGAAGTGGCTCAACCGCCATGGCAAGGTAACGAACGTCATCGGCCGCATAGTCTAGTTGTGCTGTGCTTAAAGGGCGCTGCGACCAGTCCGTTCTCGTATGATCCTTTGGGAGGGTGACCCCGAGGGTGTCTTGGATGAGGGTGGCATAACCCATTTGATCGGGGAACCCTAAAAGGCCCGCTAGGAGTTGGGTGTCAATCATCGATGTCGGCAGAAAGCCAAACTGTTGGTGGAGGACTTCGAAGTCCTGGCGCCCGGCATGGACTATTTTTTTAATGGATGGATCTTGAAGCAGCGCCTCAAGGGGGGCGAGGGAAGGGAGGCTCAGGGGATCAATGAGTGCAATATGGCCCTCGAAGGCGATTTGAAGCAAGCAAAAATGAGGGTAATAGGTGCTTTCCCGGACAAATTCGGTATCGATCGCCACTCTTGGGGTGTTCTGAGCCGCTTCAATAAATGCGGCCAGTTGCTCTGGATGCTGAATCAAGTGGTAGGGGGACTGGTCAGGCATGGGCTGGGCTTTAAGAGGACATCAAACTCCATTATAGGGGGTAAGGCTTTAGGGTGGTTGTCGTTCATCTCAATGTTGGATGCTTGACATAAAAAGGCGAATTCTCCATAATCCGCAGTTCATCAATGCGCCCGTAGCTCAGTTGGATAGAGTACCTGGCTACGAACTAGGTGGTCGGGAGTTCGAATCTCTCCGGGCGCGCCAATTACCCTTGTGAGGTATTGGGGATGAACCGACTATTCCCCTGTAGCTCAGTCGGTAGAGCAAGTGACTGTTAATCACTGGGTCGGCGGTTCGAGCCCGTCCGGGGGAGCCATAACCAGTATGAAGGGCCCGCAGTGTGCGGGCCTTTTGTATTTAAAGGGTTCGTGCTACGCAGGTTGGTAGTGACTTTACGTCGTTCATTACGATTCGCGGTTGACAGATCGCGGCCAATTCCGTAAATTGATCGGCTTTACTGTGGGGTGCCTTGACCCCTGCTATCCAGTATTTACTGAGCTGGAGACGGCGAACATCAGCAAGGCTCGAGCAATAACGCTTTTGGAGTTTGGTAATGACCACGATCAATCAGTTGGTACGGAAGCCGCGAGTCCGTAAAAAGGAAAAGAGTAACGTCCCTGCGCTTGAAAGTTGTCCGCAGCGGCGTGGCGTTTGTACCCGCGTATACACCACCACCCCGAAAAAGCCGAACTCGGCGCTACGTAAGGTCGCCCGTGTTCGGCTGACCAACGGCGCTGAAGTCAGTAGCTACATCGGCGGTGAGGGTCATAACCTTCAGGAACACTCCGTGGTCCTGATCAGGGGCGGTCGTGTAAAGGATTTGCCGGGTGTTCGTTACCACGTTGTACGCGGTAGCTTAGATACCGCCGGTGTGGCCAAGCGCCGTCAAGCGCGCTCCAAATACGGCGCAAAGCGTCCGAAAAGTTAATCTGAGATTCGGGTAAAGACATGTCTAGAAGAAGAGTTTCGCAAAAAAGAGAGCTGATCCCGGACCCCCGGTTTGGTAGCACCACGCTTGCGCGGTTCGTGAACATGCTGATGCTCAGCGGCAAGAAGTCCGTTGCAGAGAGCGTTGTTTATGGTGCGCTCGATCAGATTCAAAACAAAATCGGAAACGCCGGCGATTCGCTTGAAGTTCTCCAAAAGGCCCTGGATAACGTCCAGCCTTTTGTCGAGGTCAAGTCACGTCGCGTCGGTGGCGCAACCTATCAGGTGCCGATCGAGGTGCGTCCAGGTCGTCGCGTCGCTTTGGCGATGCGTTGGTTGATTGATGCTGCCCGTAAGCGGAGTGAGAAGGGTATGGTTGCTCGGCTGGCTGGCGAATTATTTGATGCGCACGAAAATCGGGGCTCTGCCGTGAAGAAGCGTGAAGATACGCACCGGATGGCGGAGGCCAATAAG
>JBEIRQ010000331.1:0-2347 GCA_040375885.1 Methylococcus sp. | reverse complement strand
GTCCACCGTCTCTTTAATCTTGTCCTCGTCAAGAAAATCAAGGGCCATCACTGTGACAATGGATGCTTGGCTTCGCACCCGAAGATCGGCAGCGACCGCCTCGGTTTTGAGTGGGTCTCTCCCAACCAGCGTCACATCAACGGCTTGATCTTGAACCCAAAGCCTTGCACAGGCCTCTGCGATTCCAGAGGTTGCGCCAATAATGACAATACGGTTTTTAGCGTTCATTTATGATCCCATTAAGCGGCGGGAGAGTGCTGAACTGATGCCCGCATCCCTGTAGTTTAAAAATTCACCAAGCTTTGGATATCCGGATTCAAAGAGGTCCCGAGGCATCCTTGCATCTTTGGCAGGATAGATGCGCCCACCCGCTTCTCTTACGACAGCATCAAGCCGCTCAAGAAGCCGGCGTGTTTGATCATTCCTATTGGGGAAATCAAGGGCCAAGGTGACCCCTGGGCCTGGAAAGCTCAGGAGCCCCGGTGATTGCCGATCGCCAAATGTCTTTAGAACAGCGAGGAAAGAACCTTCCCCCGATGTTGCAATCGCTTGCAGCATGGCGCGAATGGAATCTCTCCCATGCTCAAGAGGCACGACACTTTGGTACTGATAGAACCCCTTAGTGCCATAGATGCGGTTCCATTCAAGGACATGATCCAACGGGTAGAAAAAGGGCTTGTAGTGAACCTCGGCCTTTTTGGCCTTCAGGCGTTGAAGGTGGTAATAACTCCAATTGAGCGGCCTCAAAGAGAGTCCATTGATCAAGGAGATCGGCGGGCTAAAAGGCATCTTCAGCTGTCGATTCTTAGGTTCATCAAAGGCGCTTTTAATGTGATTGGCCCGCATGAAGAGGCCACGGCCTTGGCCTTTATCCATACAGTCGATCCAAGAAACGGTATGCTCCCACCCCTCTTCCGAGGCATCGGCGAGCTCAAAAAATTGTTCAAGGCTTTTATAGGGAATCGTCTCTGATTGGAGCCATGCCCCCTCAATTTTTCGAAGTTGTAAGGTGGCCTCCATGATGAGGCCCGTCAGCCCCAAACCACCCAACGTCGCACAAAACCACTCACTTCGCTGATCAGGACCACAATCGATGATCTCGCCATAGGTTCTAAGGAGTCGAATCTTCTCGACATGATGACCAAAGGAGCCATAGCGGTGGTGGTTCTTGCCGTGAACGTCATTGGCAATAGCCCCACCCACGGTCACCAATTGAGTCCCCGGGGTCACCGGGAGCATCCATCCTTGAGAAATTACCAATCGGTGAATATCACGCAGTAAAACACCGGCCTCACAAGAAAGTAGCCCCCTGTCAGGATCAAACGAAATGAAGCGGTCAAGCCCTCTGGTTTTCCAGAGGGTGCCACCTGGGTTCAAACAGACATCCCCGTAACTCCTCCCATGCCCAAAGGCGATGCCAGGCTGATGGGATCGGATGATTGAACCTACGGCGTATCGGTCATTAAGGAAGATCTGCCGGTGTGCATGGCTCCCGAGTCGACCCCACGAGGATACAGAGGTCACTTTCTTCGCCTCGACGAAGTAAAAACGAATCGTTTATCGAGTTGATACTTCGTGAGGTATCCAATCGAAAGGCCTATCACAGCCCCAAGATAACGCATGTCCTTAGAAGCAAAGACATGATCAAAGCCAAACTCAAATCCCCAGAATATGAGGGTCGTCAGGAGACCCATGGCGGTGTAGAGAAAAAAGGTGAAGCCATCTTGAACCGCATTTTTAGATCGAAAGCGAAAGATGTAGCGTTTATCGAGAATGTACTTCACGACCAGCCCCACGCCGGTTCCAATGAAAACCGACGCCACCACCGGATAAACCCACATGTTGTAGCGAAGATAAAGGTCCTGAGCCCCAATGTTGGCGCCTGTTGCGATCAGAGCGAGAATGGCATAACGCAGGGCGAGCTTCATCGTGCGAAAATAGAACCAATGATTAGGGGGAAGATGACTTGGATTCTAAAGTACTCAAGGGGCGTCGGTCGGTCTTTTCTTTGAAGGCCCTGATTCGGCTCATGCGACCAAAGCAATGGATCAAAAACGGTTTTGTCCTTGCCCCACTGGTTTTTTCAGGAGAATTTCTTCAGCCTGATGCCATTCAATCTTCACTGTTTGCATTTATTTTGTTCTGCCTCGCCTCCTCGGCAACCTACATCGTCAACGACCTCAACGATATAGAGCGCGATCGAAAGCACCCCATAAAATCTAAAACGCGGCCCCTGGCGGCAGGAACGGTCAGCGTCACTTCGGCCCTGATCTTACTTTGCTCCCTCTACATCATCTTAATTGGATCTTGGTTTGTGACGCCCAAAGTGGTGATGGTGCTCGCCGCC
>JBEIRQ010000025.1:0-11458 GCA_040375885.1 Methylococcus sp. | reverse complement strand
GAACTCATCGAGCGGATGAAGGCAGTGGCCCAAGGGCGAAAAGTCTCCGAGATGATCCGCGAGGCCATCATTCAATGGCTGAAGGTTCAGGAGAAAAGCTGATGTTTTCATAGATAAGTGCAGATTTCGGCGAACAGTTACGAGCCCCTTCAAGAACCCATCGTTCAACAGGGGCCTTTTGTGATGAATACGACCCATGAAATCCTCCAAGCGATCGAAGATTTTAGGAGCGGTCGATTAACCATTCCTCCCGATGAAAAGACGGTATAGGGACGTCGTTAGGGAAGATTTGTCACGTGTGCTTTGCCATCAGGTTCGACATGACTGAACTTGATTTCCAAGGTTCGTAAGAATTCCTGGAGTCCTGCATCTTGTATGGGCAACACATGGGCATCTTCACCGGATTCATTATGATGAGAGTGCCAGTAACCAGGAGGAGTAATAAAGCTTGCTCCTGTTATCCAGTCTTCACGGTGAGGGTTTTTAATCCATCCATCTTCGCCTAGCTCCGTCCCAATCAGTGTGTAGCAACCTGGCTTTGAATCGACCACAAAATCTAGCGCTACTGACTCATGGCGATGAGGACGCTGTGATTGACCCGCTGGCAGAAGCCCATACATAGCCCACAGCGTCTGACTCACTGTTCGAGTTTGGGGGAATGCTTTATTGGCGAGGAGGACACTGACGCGATTGGCCGCTGCCGTTGATGTGTTTTGGACGACTTCGTTGAGCTTTAACTCGGCCTGTCGATGCCGATAGACCGTTGGATTAAACTTTGCCATGGTCGGGGTGACGCCAAGATAACGAAGAAGAGGCGCGTCATGTACCCAATAAATAGCCGCCCTTTCATCGCAATGATGGCGTGCATCTCCATGAGCGGGAAGAACGATGAAATCCCCCTGGCTCCAATGAATGGTCTGCCCACACGCATCTGTTTTACCTTGGCCACTGTGGATATAGAAAATCTGACTCGTTGCAATGGCCGAGGTCTGGAGGCTACCTTCGACAATCCTTACAAAGTTCGCACAAAGGGAGGGTGAGGTTGCGGGGCCATCACACTGAATCTCCTTGCTCACATCAAGCGGGAAAATACTTGAGCCATCCCCCTCAAAGAATGAGGGCGAAAACGATCGGTAGGGGATTGGCGTAATGATTTTCTGAAACAAGGGGTTTGCAGCAGAAGCATAGTCAAAGTAGAGGGCATCTTCTTCTAATGGATCCATCATTAACCTCTATAAGATTAGGCCGGGTTTAAGTTAAGAAGGGCAACACGTGGTAAGTGACGTAGGTCTCAATCTGTCCCCCATTATTATTTAAGTTTCGACCTAAAGAGCTCCGTGTCAATATGTTTTTCGACCGCGGCGGATCCCTCGATTTCTATCGCCATGTCGACCCCATCATCCCTCTCGGCAAAACCATCCACACTGAAGGAGAGAACCACATGAACATCAAAGCCATCGCCATCACTCTCAGTAGCTTCATCACGATCCCAAGCATCGCGAGTGACACTTACACCATTGATCCCGCCCACACCCTGCCGGTGTTTGAGGTCAGCCATCTCGGGTTTTCAACGCAACGGGGCCGCTTTGATCAAACCAGCGGCAAAATCACTCTCGACCTTCAAAAGAAAAGCGGTAACGTCAGCCTGACCATTGCCGCAGACTCCATCGATATGGGGCTCGCCAAATGGAACGAACATCTTAAATCCGATGCTTTTTTCAACACGGCAACCTTTCCAAATATCACCTTCACATCAGACCATTTTGAGTTCGTAGGAGAAAAGTTGGTCGCGGCGCAAGGGACACTGACCTTACTCGGCGTCACAAAACCCATCCGGCTTGACATCAAAGGCTTTATCTGTGGAAACAATCCCTTTGTCAACAAGGATCTCTGCGCCGCCGATATCGAAGCCCATCTCAAACGCTCGGAATTTGGGATGACCCGCTATCTCCCAGGGATTGGGGATGATATTCATGTCTTGGTCCCGGTGGAGGCTTACAAGGATTGATGATTCACGAGGCTTTAAGCCCTTTAAAGAGCCTTGATGGTAAAATGGCCCTAAAACCTTCATTGCGGCCACACGGCTCTGTCCCTCATTCAAACCGGTAAAAACCTCGATTTCATGAGCGAAAACCCAACCCGCCATCCACAGCGGTTCAGACGCTCGATCATCACCGTGGTCGATCGCATGGTCTCGCTTGAACTAGCGAAGACCCTGCTATCGATTCTCATGGTGCTGGTCATCATCATTGTGAGCCGCAAATTTCTTGGCATCCTGACCAAGGCCATCGAGGGCGATGTCGCCACCGAAACCGTTTTTTCCCTGCTGGGGCTCAAGTCGCTGACCGCTCTCGCCATGCTGATCCCCCCCTCGGTGTTTCTGGCGGTCCTCATCGTCTTAGGTCGCATGTACCGGGATCATGAAATGTCCGTCTTGGCTTCAGCAGGTATCGGCACCAAACGCCTTTATCTCAGCATGGCTTGGGTCATCATCCCCGTCTTTCTGCTGGCCACCTATATGGCCCTCGAAGTGATGCCCTGGAGCGAGCGGCAAAGCCAAGAACTGATTAATCATGATGTCGAAACCCATGACCTTCGAGGCATCAAAGCCGGGCGCTTTAATGAATTTAAATCTGGTAACGTCGTCCTCTATGCAGAATCGATGGACGAAAACCAGAACATGATGAACATCTTTGTCCAGAGCCGGCAAAATGAATCAACCGGGGTCGTGATCGCCGACTACGGCCGGCTGCAAAAGGTCGAAAATGGCGATAACTTCGTCATCTTAAAGGACGGTCGCCGCTATCAAGGAACCCCAGGCGAGGCCAATTACGTCATCAGTGAATTTGATGAATATGGCGTCCGCATCAGCGGTCCAGAAGAGGCCTCTGATACCCTCAAGCGAGAAGCCACACCCAGCCTCACCCTTTTTATCGGCGGGACGCCCAAGGAACTAGCAGAGCTTCAAAAACGCATCGCCATCCCTCTCGGCGTCATCGCCTTGGCCCTTCTTGCGGTCCCCTTGGCCCGGCTTTCCCCGCGTCAGGGCCCCTTTGGGAGCATCTTTACTGCCTTCATCATCTATATCATCTATGAAAATGTGCAGAAGGTTTCCCAAGGCATGCTGATGGCGGAGAAGATCAAGCCCTGGGTGGGTTACTCCAGTATTTACGGACTGTTGATCCTGATGACCTTTGGGCTATTTCTCAAAAATCTCGGGCCCCGCTGGATTCGCCATAGCCTCTTTCGGAGATCGGCGTGATTCGTCAACTGGACTGGTATATCGCTAGAGAAGTGATTAAGGGCGCCTTAGTGGCCATTGTGGTTCTCCTAACCCTTTTGACCTTCTTCAGTTTTGCTGACGAATTGGGAGACATGGGGAAAGGTGCTTACGGGATGCACCAGATTTTCAAGTACCTCGCCCTAACGCTGCCCCGAAATTTTTATGAACTCCTGGCCCCCGCCGCACTGGTGGGCAGCCTCGTGACCCTTGGAGGTCTCGCCAACAACCGCGAGCTGGTGGCCATGCAAGCTGCCGGCGTCTCCAAACTCAGGATCACAGGATCGGTGCTTCTCGGGGGGTTGGTCTTGCTCGCCCTGTCCATTTTTATTGGTGAACTGATCGCCCCTCCTTCAGAACGTGCCGCCCAAAATCTCAAATCCATCGCTCAGACCGATCAAGTAACTTCAAGATCAGCCTATGGATTTTGGGTTCGCGATGGCAATGTCTTCATCAACATCCGCTCCATCTTTGCGATGGAAACGATTGGCCGGATCAATATCTATGACGTCGGCCCAGACCGAAGGCTCACCAAGGCCACTTTCGCCAAACAGGCGGTCCATGATGGCAGCCGCTGGAATCTCAAAGATATCCGCAGCAGCACGATCACGGAAAATAAGATCACGACGAATCAAGAGGCCTCCGCAGACTGGTCATCCGTTCTGGCGCCCGATCTCCTTAATGCCTTCGTGATTCGTCCTGAAAATCTCTCCGCGGTCGAATTGCTCCATTACATGGAGTATTTGAAAGATAATGGCCAGGCTTCACCGATCGTTGAGCAGGCTTTCTGGGGGCGACTGGTCAACCCGCTGGTGACCCTGGTTATGCTGATGGTCGCGGTTCCTTTTGTCATGACCGTTCGCCGGGAAGTAGGCACCGGACAACGGGTCGTCGCCGGTGTCGTCATCGGGCTCGGCTTCCACCTTTTTGACAAGATGTTTGGCCATCTCGGCCTTGTCTATGAGCTTAACCCTCTGTTTTCAGTCTCCTTCCCTATGTTACTCGCCCTCACCGGGGTTTCAATCGTCATGTGGCGCTTCAGTAAATCCTGAAGAAAATAGTGTATTACCTCGGAAGAGCCCCTTAGGGGGTCTCGATGACGATGGATTTTGCTATCATGGCATGTCAATAATCAGCCCCTTCCCTCATGGCCTTAGTTGAAACTCCCCTCTGCGATTTTGGGGCCCCCGCCATCGATTTTGCACTCCAAGGCGTGGACGGCCGTGTCTGGACGCTCGCTGATTGCCGAGGACCCCAGGGGCTTCTGGTGATGTTCCTCTCGAACCACTGCCCCTATGTCAAAGCCATCCAAGACCGCCTGGTTCGGGACACGCTTGATCTTAAAGCCCTCGGTGTCCACACGGTGGCCATCATGTCGAACGACACCGAAGACTATCCCGAAGACCGCTTTGAGAATATGCAACGCATCGCTTTTGAAAAGGGCTACGACTTCCCTTATCTCCTCGATGACACTCAAAACATCGCCAAGGCCTATGGCGCTGTCTGTACGCCTGATTTTTTCGGTTACAACAACGCCCTTAAACTCCAGTACCGGGGGCGACTAGATGCCAGTGGCCGCGATCCTCGTCCAAAGGACGCCCCGCGAGAATTATTCGAGGCCATGCAGAGCGTGAGCCTCACCGGTCAAGGACCTCGCCAGCAGTTCCCGAGTATGGGCTGCTCTATCAAATGGCGAACCCATTCATTCAACACACCACCCAGGAACCACCCATGAGCTTCAAGCGCCTGACTGAACTTGACCTTACCGGCAAACGCGTCCTTATTCGCGCCGATCTGAACGTCCCGGTCAAAGACGGTGTAGTCACCAGTGATACCCGGATTCGAGCCACTCTCGCCACCATTCAACACTGCCTTCAAGCCGGTGCCAAGGTGATGGTGATGTCGCATCTTGGGCGCCCAACCGAAGGTGAATTTCAGGAAGAATTTTCCATGAAGCCGGTCGCTGACCGCCTTGGAAGCCTTCTCGCGATGCCGGTTCGGCTGGTCAGGGACTGGCTGGAGGGTATCGAGGTTGCACCGGGTGAGGTCGTTCTATGTGAGAATGTCCGCTTCAACAAAGGCGAAAAGAAGGACCAGGAGGAACTAGCCGCCAAGATGGCCAAACTGTGTGACGTCTTTGTGATGGATGCCTTTGGCACCGCGCATCGTGCAGAGGCCTCTACCCATGGTGTGGGTCAGAAGGCGCCGATCGCTTGCGCTGGACTCCTCTTAGCTGGAGAACTGGACGCGCTTGGAAAAGCACTCAAAAGCCCTGCCCGCCCGATGCTGGCGATTGTGGGTGGCTCTAAGGTTTCCGGGAAACTCGAAGTCCTCGAATCTCTATCGGAGCTTTGTGACCAGCTGATCGTCGGTGGCGGCATTGCCAACACGTTCATCGCCGCGGCTGGTTTCCCAGTCGGAAAATCCCTCTATGAAGCCGATCTGATTCCAGAAGCCCTCCGACTGATGGCGAAAGCCAAGGCCCGTGGTGGTGAGATCCCGGTCCCCACCGATGTCGTCACCGCCAAGGAATTCTCAGAATCGGCCGCCGCCACCGTCAAGTTAGTGAGCGAGGTGAGCGAGGATGACCTGATTCTGGATATCGGGCCAGAAACGGCAGCCCGCTATGCAGACATTATCAAGTCTGCTGGAACCATCGTCTGGAATGGCCCAGTCGGCGTGTTTGAGATCGAACAGTTCAGCCATGGAACCCAAACGGTCGCAAAAGCCGTGGCGGACAGCGCGGGCTTCTCGATTGCAGGGGGCGGTGACACCCTGGCCGCCATCGAAAAATACGATATCGAGGACAAGGTCTCCTACAGTTCGACGGGCGGCGGTGCTTTCCTTGAATTCCTGGAAGGTAAGAAACTACCGGCTGTTGCAATGCTCGAATCTCGCGCTAACTAAGGCCAAAAGGAGTCAAAAGCCTCCTATAGGAGGCTTTTGAAACACCGAACCCTGAGCCTCACGGGCTTTCTGGCTGTACAAAAAGGACGGTTTGGAGTAAAACCAAACCTATATCGATCATCCATTCACTCAATTTAAAGATCCCTGTCATGGCAAGAGTTACGGTAGAAGATTGTCTCGATAATGTTGACAACCGGTTCCAGCTGGTTCTGGTCGCTGCAAAACGGGCGCGTCAATTGTCCATTCACCCGGAAGACTCGAAGGTTCCTTGGGAAAATGACAAATCGACGGTTGTGGCGCTCCGTGAAATCGCCGCCGGCGATATTACCCGCGACTATCTGAGTGTCCCCGTCAAGCAAGATCGCTTCCCCTTGGCCCGCCCACCGTTACCAACGCCGGGTCCTGACCTCGATGATGAGGACTTCGACTAAGGGTTCATCTTTCCAGAAGGTAGCGCCCACTTCCAACGACCCAAGGCCCCCTATGATGCTTGCGGTAACCGAGGAGGTTGAGCTACCTCAGGAAAAACTGATACGACGACTGTGTACGGTCCTGTCGTCTTATCTTGACGCCGATCAAATCGCCGAGGTCGTCAGAGCTTACGATCTCGCCCACGAAGCGCACGATGGGCAGGTCCGACTGACCGGCGAACCCTACATCTGCCATCCCCTCTCCGTCGCCCTCCTGTTAGCGGATATGCGCATGGACATGCGCGGGATCATGGCGGCGATCATGCACGATGTCATTGAAGACACCGCCATCGACAAGCAACGACTGATCGATGAGTTTGGTGAAGAAGTCGCCGAACTGGTTGATGGGGTAACCAAACTCGGTCGAATCGACAGCAAATCTCGGGCGGAAGCCCAAGCGCAAAACGTCCGAAAAATGTTTCTGGCGATGGTGAAAGACCTCCGAGTGATCATGGTCAAACTCGCCGATCGCCTTCATAACATGCGGACCCTCGAAACGATGGCGAGCCACAAGCGTCGCCGGATCGCCTCTGAAACCCTCGATATCTATGCCCCCATTGCCAACCGTCTCGGGATGCATGAACTGCGTCTTGAACTGGAGGATCTCGGCTTCGCAGCGATGTATCCCATCAGGGCGCGCATCCTTGAGCAATCGGTCAAAAAGGCGCGCGGCAACCGCAAAGAGGTGGTGTCCAGCATTGAATCAAGCATTCTCAAGCGTCTCGCCGATGGCGGCCTTGATCACTTAGAGGTGATCGGGCGCGAAAAGCATCTTTACAGTCTCTACCAAAAGATGGTCCGCAAACGCCGCCCATTTGCCGAGGTCTTCGACGTCTATGCCTTTCGAATCATTGGTGAAAGCGTCGATGATTGCTATCGGGCTTTGGGCATCGTGCATAATCTTTATAAGCCGATTCCAGGACGCTTTAAGGACTATATTGCGGTCCCCAAGGCCAACGGCTATCAGTCCCTCCACACGGTCCTCGCCGGCCCTTTTGGGCAACCCCTTGAGATCCAGGTTCGAACCCGTGCGATGCATCATTTGGCAGAAGCCGGCATTGCCGCTCATTGGCTCTACAAGAGTGAACAAGAGCTAGCCCCTTACAGTCAGGCGAGGGCCCATGAGTGGCTGCAGGATCTGCTTGAAATTCAGCAAAGCGCCGGAGATTCACTGGAGTTTCTGGATAATCTCAAGGTGGATCTTTTTCAGCGGGAAGTCTATGTCTTCACTCCCAAAGGACAAATCATCAAGCTGCCACGAAATGCGACCGTGGTCGACTTTGCCTATGCCGTTCACACCCATGTCGGCAACACGTGTGTCTCTGCCCGAGTCGACCGTCAGCTGGCACCCCTCCAGACTATTCTGCAGAACGGCCAGACGGTCGAAATCATCACGGCACCCTGGGCCCGGCCAAACCCCCTTTGGCTTAGCTTTGTGGTCACCGCGAAAGCCCGTGCAGCCATTCGCAATCATCTAAGACACTTTAAAGTACAAGAAGGGATTGCACTGGGCTTAAGACTCCTTGAAAAGGAATTGGAGAACCTCGGGCTAAAGTACGAGGATATTTCAGAGCCCCAGCTCCAACTGCTTCTTAAGGCCCTCGATATCTCGAGCCTCGACGATCTTCTGGAAGATATCGGCTTTGGCAATCGCCTGCCGATGCTCGTTGCGCGTCAACTGGCCGAGGTCGGCGATCACAAGGAAACCAGTGACAGCACCTTAAAGCGGCCCAGCATGACCCCCCTCATTATCAAGGGCACCGAAGGCATGGTGGTTAATCTGGCCAAGTGCTGTCGCCCGATTCCAGGGGATCCCATCATCGGCTTTTTCAATCCTGGCAAGGGCCTGGTGATCCATCTGACCGAATGTAAAAATATTGAAGAACTTCGAAAACGTCAGGTCAACTGGATCGATGTGCAATGGGATAAGCAGGCGACAGGCGAGTTCCCTGCCCTTATAAGGCTTGAACTGATGAATCAAGTTGGTACTCTCGCCAAGGTTGCCTCGACCATTTCACGGATGCGGGCCAACATCGAGAATGTCCAGATCGTCAATCAAGATAGTCAGCTCTCGGTGGACTACATTACCCTCATGGTCCGTGACCGAAACCATTTAGCCAATGTCGTTCGGGAGCTTAGAAAGCTCACCATCGTTCTCAAAATCTCCCGCGTCAAATCTGAGCTTCGAAAGAAAACGGGCCATGACTAAAACGATCATCTCAACGCCTCTGGCACCCGCAGCCATCGGCGCCTACTCCCAAGCCGTCAGAGTTCAAAATACGGTCTATCTATCAGGCCAAATCCCACTCGATCCGATCACCATGACACTGGTCGAAGGCGGGATCGATGCCGAGATTCGGCAAGTATTTAATAACCTCAAAGAGGTCTCACGGGCGACTGGGGGTGAGCTATCGGATATCGTCAAGCTCAACGTTTTCCTGACCGACCTCAGCCATTTTCAACGCCTGAACGACATCATGGCGGAATACTTTGCTCCCCCTTACCCCGCACGGGCGGCCATTGGCGTTCAATCGCTACCGCGCGGTGCAGCCGTTGAGATGGACGGCATTTTAGTACTTGAGGGCTGATTCTCGGGATACCGTGAAAAAATCCGGTCCAACGAAAGCGCAGCGGTCCATCGCCAACCTCAAAGGCGTTGGTGCACAAACGCTCAAGAAATTAGAGCGCCTAGGCCTTCAATCGATTGAGGACCTTTTGTTTCACCTTCCTCACCGCTATGAGGATCGGACCCGCCTCATTCCCCTAGCGAATATCAGAGTCGGCGATCACGCCCTGGTGAGCGGACAGATTGATTCAGTCCACTTGTCACAGGGACAGCGGCGAACGCTGGCTCTTAGGATCAGTGATGGTTCGGGCCATTTATTTCTGCGTTTTTTTCATCACACCCAGGAACAGCGACGCGTTTTGATCGAGGGGCAAAGGCTTCAATGCTTCGGTGAGGTCCGTCTCGGTTTTCAGGGACTTGAACTCCACCATCCTGACCTGACGCTTCTGGCCCAAGGCCAAACCCCTGAAGCTGAGGCCAGTCTGACCCCGGTCTATCCGCTGACCGAAGGGCTTCACCAAAAAAGCTTAAGGAAGCTGATCGGCCTGGCACTCAAGACCGCCCTTGATGATCTCATCGACTGGCTGCCTGAGGATTCACTGGGGTCCGAGAGACCTCTGTCCTTAAAAACAGCGCTGCAACAATTACACGCGCCCCGAGCAGGAACCCCCCCCGATTCCAGCGCCATGGTGATGGCTCGGGAGCGGCTTGTCTTTGAGGAGTTGTTAGCGCATCACCTGAGTCTCAGCCGCTTTAGGCTTCGGGCACAGAATCAATCTGCTCCTCCGATGGCCGCCAATACCCAGCTGTCCCAGCAATTTGAGGCCGCACTCCCTTTTAAGCTGACCCAAGCCCAACAGCGGGTCATCAAAGAGCTTTCGGAGGATCTTAAAAGACCCTGGCCCATGATGCGACTCATTCAAGGCGATGTGGGATCCGGCAAGACCGTCGTTGCGGCCTTTGCCGCATTAACGGCCATTGGGGAAGGTTATCAGGTGGCGATCATGGCGCCGACCGAACTCCTTGCTGAACAACACGCGAGGAGCTTTGAAAACTGGCTCGGCCCTCTTGGCATTAACGTGGGTCTCTTATCCGGCAAGGCGAAGGGAGAAAACCGTCGTCAATCTCTTCAGGCACTTCAAAGGGGCCATCTCGCCCTCATGGTCGGCACGCATGCTCTTTTTCAGGAGGAGGTTCAGTTTCAAAAGCTTGGTTTGGTCATCATTGATGAGCAACACCGTTTTGGTGTCCATCAGCGACTGGCGCTAAAGGAAAAAGGGCAACAAAGTGGACTGGCTCCCCATCAACTGATCATGACCGCAACGCCGATCCCAAGGACCCTGGCCATGATCGGTTATGCCGATCTTGATCTTTCGATCATCGATGAACGCCCACCCGGCAGAACACCCGTCAAGACCACGGTGCTACCCGCCTCTCGAAAAGAGGACATCATCGGCCGCATCTATGACTGGGTTCGTCTAGGTCGTCAGGCTTACTGGGTGTGTACGCTGATTGAAGAATCAGAGATGCTCCAGGCAGAAGCCGCTGAAAATGCGGCCGAACGATTAAAGAACGCCTTACCCGCGCTTCGGATCGCGCTGATTCATGGCCGCTTAAAGGGGGCCTTAAAAGAAGCCGTTATGGCCTCCTTCAAAGAGGGTGACATTGATATTTTGGTCGCGACAACCGTCATCGAAGTGGGGGTGGATGTCCCCAACGCGAGCTTAATGGTCATCGAAAATGCCGAACGACTGGGTCTTGCGCAGTTGCATCAGCTTCGGGGTCGCGTGGGCCGGGGACCTGGAGAAGCCCACTGCGTTCTGGTTTATCAGCCGCCTCTCGGGGAGACGGCCCGGGAGCGGCTAGCCATCCTTCGAGAGACCGACGATGGCTTCATCATCGCTGAAAAAGATCTAGAGATCAGGGGCCCTGGCGAACTCCTCGGGACCCGCCAAACAGGCCAAATCGCCTTTCGAATTGCTGATCTTTCTCGAGATGCCCTCTTGATCGATCGGGTTCACCAGATTGCAGAACAATTAATGAGAGATTATCCAAGTCATGGGGATCGCCTCATCGAGCGTTGGCTCGGTGAGGCCGTTCAGTTTATGGAGGCCTGATCTAAGCGTCACTGGGTGAGCCTTCTTCGGGGACAGAAATAAGATGTCCTAAGATGTCCTAAGATGTCCTAAGATGTCCTAAGATGTCCTAAGATGTCCTTTAGATAGACCCCTAGCG
>JBEIRQ010000042.1:0-9621 GCA_040375885.1 Methylococcus sp. | reverse complement strand
TGGATGGTCTATCGGAATCGCTCGCATGGCGACAAAAGAAGTCAAAACCAGGACCAAGGAGGCCAGCACGATCCCCCCTCAACCCTGCCGCCGCTCACCAATATTCAACAAGAGCAAGAAGCTAGAAAGACCCACCATAAGCCATGGAATCATCAACTGATTCTGGCTCCAAAGCGTCATCAGGGGTGCAAACCACCCTGCCGAAAAGAGCTTAGGAACCATCAGCACTTCACCAAAGCAGCCCGGCCAATCGGGACACCCAAGAGGGGATTGTCCAAGTTGCGCTAGGACTCCCAAAAGGTAAACAAGGATCGAAACCAGCAGAAAAACCTGGGTGTAATGTCGAAAAAACGTCTTCATGAAGATGATGGGCACTGGCAGAAAATGGAAGGAAGCAGGTTAACGTTGATCTTTATTAACCGATCTGTGAGGCCTTGAGGAGATGCTTTAGGTCGCGGACCATCTTATAGGGATCAAAGCCAGCCTCATACCAGAGCACCAAGTTGGCCTGGGGGTCCATTAGGACGAGCATGCCATCCTCTAAGGGACGCCCGATTGCACTCGTTAGAGCATCAAGAATAGAGGGCTTCAAAAGGGCCACTTGGAGCGCATCATCTTGCTGAATCGCAGGGGATGCCTCGATGGTTTTTGGACTTTGAACCAAGAGCAAGCGTTTGACCCTAGGCATCTCCTTGTTGAGCATCAACCAGCCCTGATGGGTCTTATGGAGGCTTTCGCTACACGCCTCAGCGCAGGTTTCTCCCGAGACCTGGAGCAAAATCCAGCGACCACGAATCTGCTCAAAACCTTGAGGGTCATTGAGTGGGACCTGGAATAAATCATCCCGTTGGAGCGCTAGACCCGGTGCGATCAGCATGCCGTAGTTGCTGGTTTTTTCAATCCATTCAGGATGCTGCGCGTAGGTCCATGCAAGACCAAAAGGGATGATCGCACTCAAGCCAATCATCAAGATCAAGACTTTATTGCGGAGACCTGAGGCAGGTTTTTTGGTGGGTGATGATGGCTTCATGTGGGGGAACGTTTCAATCCATGGCGGACAAACAAAACCAGAGTGAGGGCAGCCAACATAAACCACTGAAGGGCATAGCCCCGATTTTTGTCGGCATCAAGGCGTCTCGTATGCCACGATCGCCCGAATCCTCCCTCGGCCTTAGCGCTCAATAATACCTGATAGGCACTTAAGGGATAGCCAAGTCGCGTACTCATTTGGCCGGTATCAGGAACCTGAACGAGGGATGGCCAGCCAGCCCCAGGGACGCCGGCCCCTTCCAATTGGAACCCGACGCGGTAAAGATCGTCGATCAGACCCAAAAGCATCACCGGACCCTCGGGGGGTGGGCTTGGGATCACTGGGTGCAAGCGATCAGGGCCCAAAGGTACGAAGCCGCGATTGATGATGACGGCTACGGGACTTCCCTGCACCCTAAAGGGGGTCAAGACATGAAACCCAACAGCCCCTGCCTGTGGTTGATTATCGAGGAGAAATTCATGTTCACGATCGTATTCCCCAAAAAGGGTGACCGATCGATAGCGAAGAGCCGCAAGGTCAACCGTCTCCGGGGACACCAAGGCCAAAGTAGGCGCCATGGCGCGTTGTTCTCTTTCGTGATTAACCGCATCCCGCTCGGCCGCCCGATCGAGCTGCCAAAATCCTAGGCGGGTAAAAAGGGTCAAGCCCGCCAACATCAGGATCAGACTGAAAAGACTCGGCTTGAAGCTATAATGGCGCATGGCCGTCATCGCTCCGGCAGATGCCGATGACGGATGACTCCGCCACCCTCATGGTGTATCCCTTGAAAATCGTCATCCTTCTGATTTTACTGGTTATTATAGGAAGTCTTGGATCGGCGCTCTACTTTCTCCTGAAGGATCAAGAGCGATCAGCCAGAACGGTCAAGGCGCTCACCATGCGTATCGGACTCTCCCTTGCCCTTTTCGTTCTATTGTTGATCGCTTTTACCAGCGGTTGGATGAGGCCCCATGGACTCAAGCTCAGCAACGCCCCATCAGAAGCCACCAGCTCTCCCGAGGGAAGCCTCCCCTAAGGCTAAAAAAACCCGGCTAAGGCCGGGTTTTTTACGATCAAAGCAAGACGTCCTATGAGTGATAAGAAACCAGTCGCTCGACCTCATTTTTTGAGCCTAGGATGACCGGCACCCGCTGATGGACATCCTTTGGCTGAATCTCCATGATCCGTTCCCGACCGGTCGATGCCACGCCCCCTGCTTGTTCGACAATAAAGCCCATGGGATTGGCTTCATAAAGGAGGCGAAGACGCCCGCCTTTGGATTTTAGCTTTTCATCCATCGGGTAGGTAAAGAGTCCGCCGCGCATGAGGACCCGATAGACTTCGGCCACCATGGAAGCCAGCCAGCGCATATTAAAGTCCTTTTCACGACCGCCGGCCTTACCCTGAACGCATTCATCCACATAACGGCGAACCGGCTCTTCCCAGAATCGGTGGTTGGACATGTTGATCGCAAATTCCGAGGTATCCACCGGAACGCGAATATTGGGATGGGTCAGTACAAATTCACCCACGTTGCGATCCAGGGTAAAACCATTCACACCCTGACCCGTCGTCAGAATCATGATCGTGGTTGGCCCATAAATGCAGAAACCTGCAGCGACCTGAGCGGTTCCCTTCTGCATGAAATCTTCAGCAGTAATGGTTTCTTTTCCCTCCGGCGCTCTCAAGATGGAGAAGATCGTACCAATAGAGAGGTTCACTTCGATATTCCCTGAACCATCCAAAGGATCGAAGGCCACCAGATACTTCCCCTTAGGGAACTGGGGGGGGATCGGAATGATTTCATCATTCTCCTCCGAGGCCATGGCGGCGAGATGGCCCGTCCATTCCAGCGATCGGATGAAAATCTCGTTGGACAGAATATCCAGCTTCTTCTGGACTTCACCCTGGATATTTTCAGTACCGATGACATCGAGGTTTCCGGCCAGTGCGCCTCGGTTTACCTCATGGCCAATGGCCTTACAGGCGGTAGCAATGTCACTCAGTAGCAGCGTCAATTCGCCGGTAGCGCCGGCAATCTTTCGCTGTTCAGCGATCAAAAATTGGGTCAGGTGTTGACCAATCATGTCGTTCTCCCGTTCTTATTATTTGAGGTCATTTTACTCACAGGCGGGGCACTGCGACTTCCAGTCATCTGGAGCCGCTGCGAGGATCTGATCGACACTCGCTATTTTGAGGGCGTTGGTGCCCCCACAGGCGCCCACCAGGTCGCCCTTCGTGAGAATCAGAATATCGCTCGTATCAACTAGGCCGCGCTTTTGAAATTCATCAACAATCGCTCGGTTCAAGACGGAATGGTCATGAATGCCCACCGGGTTAAAACTAATGGGGTAGACACCGCGATACAGTGTGACGCGACGACAGGTCTTCTCATGGGGGGTCAGCGCATAGATCGGCATTCCCGAACTGATTCGGGACATCCACAAAGGGGTTGAACCGGTTTCTGTCAGTGAACCGATCGCGCGCACTTCCAAATGATTCGCCGCATACATGGCCGACAGGGCCAAAGTTTCGTCAATCTTCTGGAACCGCTCATGAAGTCGATGCTTCGACTTTTCGCGGGGATATTTCTCCGCTTCAAGGCAGATCTGCGCCATGGCCTTGACGGCAAGATCCGGGTAATCACCGGAGGCGGTTTCTGCCGACAACATCACCGCATCCGTCCCGTCAAAAACCGCGTTTGCGACATCCGAGACTTCCGCTCGGGTTGGAACCGGGTTATTGATCATCGATTCCATCATTTGGGTCGCCGTGATAGCCACCTTGTTATAGGTCCTGGCCAGACGAATCAGATGCTTCTGGACATGGGGAAGACGAGCATCGCCAATTTCGACGCCCAAATCACCGCGGGCCACCATGATCACATCGGAGGCCTCGACAATGCCTTCAATGGTCCCTTCGAGAATAGCCTCTGCCCGTTCAACCTTGGCAACCAGCCCCATATCGCTCCCTAGATCCTTCAGCATCTGACGGGCTTCTTCCATATCCTCACGTGAGCGAGGGAAAGAAATCGCGAGATAATCAGCGCCAATATCCACGGCCGTCTTCAGATCCTGCTTATCCTTTTCGGTCAGGGCCGGAGCAGATAGACCGCCACCTTGCTTGTTGATTCCCTTGTGGTTTGACAGAACGCCGCCGACGGTGACGGTGCATTTGACCCGAGTACCGACCACCGCATCGACCTTCATCACAATGAGTCCGTCGTTGAGCAGCAGGACATCCCCTGTTTTCACATCGCGGGGCAAGGCCTCGTAGCTACAACCGACCTGGGTATCATCCCCCTGATCCGGAGGAAACGAGGTATCAAGATCAAATTTCTGCCCGACTTCGAGCATGATCTTCCCATTGTCCTTGAAGCGGGCAATGCGGATTTTGGGGCCCTGAAGGTCCGCGAGGATGCCCACATGTCGATTGAGCGTCTTAGCAATGGCGCGTACGCGTTCGGCCCTTGCCCGATGCTCATCGGCAGTACCATGGGAAAAGTTGAGACGGACCACATCAGCCCCGGCTCGGATTAATTTCTCGAGAACTTCAGGAGACTCTGAGGCCGGCCCTAAAGTGGCGATGATCTTAGTTCGACGAAACACGTTTGACATGGGTAATCATCTATCAGGTACGCGTAGGGCCACATGAATGTGGCCCTACTGGTGAAAGGGACGAAGCAGGTCGAAAACCGATTACTTGGCGTGCATCAATGCAACGGTGGTATCGAGCATGCGGTTTGAGAAACCCCACTCATTGTCATACCAAGAGAGGACCTTGACCAGATTGCCAATCACCTGTGTCTGGGTCGCATCAAAATTGGAAGACGTCGTGGTGTGATTGAAGTCGCTCGAGACCAGGGGCTCTATGTTGTAACCGAGGATCCCCTTGAGGGCGCCGGTAGAGGCTTCCCTCAAAATAGCATTCACTTCATCCTTGGTAGTCTCGCGACTGGCCACGAAGGTCAGATCAACCACGGATACGTTGGCCGTCGGGACACGAATGGCGAATCCTGAAAGTTTGCCATTGAGCTCCGGAAGCACGAGGCCTACAGCCTGCGCCGCGCCGGTCTTGGTCGGAATCATGTTGAGGGCTGCGGCACGGGCACGATACATATCGCTGTGGTATACATCGGTCAGAACCTGATCGTTCGTATAGGAATGGATCGTGGTCATGAGGCCTGAGACCACACCCAGCTTGTCGTGCAAAGGCTGCACCAATGGAGCCAGGCAGTTCGTGGTACACGAAGCGTTCGAGATGACCGTATCCGTGGCCTTCAAAACGCCATGATTGACCCCATAAACGATAGTCGCATCGGCTTCATTCTTATCCGCTGGCGCAGAGATAATGACCTTCTTGGCACCCGCATGGATATGCGCCATGCACCTTTCCTTATTACGGAAGATACCGGTGCACTCAAGAACCACATCCACACCCAAAGCCGCCCAAGGCAACTTCGCAGGATCACGCTCTGAAAAAGCCTTGATGGACTTGCCATTGACGATAATGGCGCCCTCACCAACTTCAACCGTGCCGTTAAAGGGACCATGCACCGTATCGCGCTTGGTCAGGTGGGCGTTGATCTGTGCATCCCCTAGATCGTTAATCGCCACAATCTCTATGTCGGTGCGGCCGGACTCAAAAAGGGCCCGCAGTACGTTTCGTCCAATTCGGCCATAACCGTTGATAGCAACTTTAATCGTCATGAGTTGTCTGTCCCATTGTGTGATGTGCGAAATCGCACGGAGAAAGTGTGCAGCTTGCCAAAGAACATCTGCCCTTAAGGGAGACCCTCCAAAGGACCTTGGATTCTTTGACATGATCCATCTGAATCAAGGCCGTAGCGTCTGCCGGTGTCATACCAGCGCATTGCGGGGATTCTGGCCATGAACTGTAAAGTCCATTCATCCTTGAGTGCCTGGACAAAAAAACGCAAGCACCCGACCGAAACGCGTTTCGAATCAAAGACGCTGAACAGAATTTCAATGCCCGATGTGGCAACCCCTGCAAGGCGCCGGAAGAGTCGCCAGACACCGCCTGACGACCCCCTATCATGATCCTAATATAGCAATTAAGCCTTGTTCAGTCCAGTAAAGCCCCTCATTTGGAGCGATCATCAACGATTAAGATACAATCGTGAGCACTGATCCCCTTGAATGATCCTTCTCAAATTTCGAGCTAAAAATGCTCCTTCTCTTTCAACGGATGGTAGTGCCTCGTGAAGACTGATAGCGAACAGCCCCTTGAATTGATCCCTCCCAAAACCGTCTCACCCCTCACCCCGGAAGGCCTTAAGGGTCTGGTCAAGATCAGCCCCGAGAAACGAGACGAACTGGATAGCCGCGTTAAAGAGTTTCTGTCGATTATTCTGAGTGAACCGCCCCAAAGCGATGCCTTCAAGACCAAAGTCGAGGGCGTTCACACCCTCGCCAATAACGACATCAAGGCCGCCGCGCAGATCTCAAACCGGCTCCTGGATCAGCCAGAAAAAGCCCTCCAAGGTGGCCTATTTAATGAGAGCTCCCCTATTTCAAAATCCCTCATCGACCTTCGAAGGACGATCGAAAGCCTCGACCCCACCAAAGAAACCCACCTTCTAAGCCCCCGAAAATGGCTCGGCATTATTCCCCGGGGAAACTCTATTCAAGATTACTTTCGCCGTTACCAGTCCTCCCAATCGCACCTTGATGCGATTCTAAAAGCGCTCTATGAGGGCCAAGATGAGCTTCGAAAGGATAATGCGGCCGTCGAGGAGGAAAAGGTCCATGCCTGGGCCATCATGGAGCGGCTCGAACAGTACATTTACATCGGCAAGAAGATCGACAGCGCGCTGACACAAGAGCTGGCCGACATCGATGCCAAGGATCAAGAGAAAGGGCGCATCATCCGGGAGGAGCTCCTCTTCTACATCCGCCAGAAAATCCAGGACCTCCTGACCCAGCTGGCGGTCACGGTTCAAGGATATCTCGCGATGGACATGGTCCGAAAAAACAACCTCGAGCTGATTAAGGGCGTTGATCGCGCGACAACCACGACCGTTTCCGCGCTAAGAACGGCCATCATTGTGGCCCAGGCCTTATCCAACCAAAAGCTGGTCCTCAATCAGATCGGTGCGCTCAATAACCGAACCAGTGATCTGATCGCGTCAACGTCGACCATGATGAAGCATCAAGCCGGCGCCATCCATACCCAGGCAACCAGCGCTACGCTGGATATTGAACATCTAAAAGGCGCCTTCGAGAACATCTATGCCACCATGGACATGGTCGCCAGCTACAAGATCGAGGCCTTAGATAATATGCAAAAAACGGTCGAGACTCTCAGCATCGAAGTCGAAAAGTCAAAGGCTTATCTCGATCGAACCCGCGATCCAAAAATGGACGAAACAGTCTCAAGCCTCACCACAGAAGCTCAAGATCCGCTTCAACTTTAAATCTGACCGATTTAGCGGGCGGTCAACTTGAGATACTTTTGGTAAAGGCCGTCGGCTGATTCTGGATGATCGGGATCATGGAGAATGCATTCGACCGGGCAAACCCTAATGCATTGAGGGGTATCGTGGTGGCCAACGCATTCGGTACAAAAGGAAGGATCAATCTCATAAATCAAGGGGCCTTCTGAAATGGCGCCATTGGGGCACTCAGGCTCGCAGACATCACAATTAATGCATTCATCCGTAATCAGAAGAGCCATACTAGATCCTCGACGCTTTTGAAAACTTTTGACTCAGGGCGGTTAAAACAGGGCCTGGAACAAACGCTGAGACATCGCCACCAAACCGAGCAATTTCTCGAATCAGCGAAGAGGAGATGAAGGCATATCGCTCGCTTGGCGTCATAAAAACCGTCTCGATTTCAGGCCCAAGATGCCGATTCATCCCCGCCAACTGAAACTCAAACTCAAAATCAGAAACCGCCCGTAGGCCCCTCAGAATCACCCGACTCTCAGTCCGCCTCGCGCACTCGACTAGGAGCGTATCAAATCCGATCACCTCAACACCCGAAAGACCGGCTAGCGAGGATTGCGCCATGGCGACCCTTTCTTCGAGCGTAAACAAAGGCCCTTTGTTGCAATTCTCAGCAACCGCAACCAAGATGCGATCAAACATCCTTGACGCCCGCTCGACCAAATCCAGATGGCCATTGGTGATGGGATCGAAGGTTCCAGGATAAATTGCCGTAATAGTCATCGTGAAATTTGGTGGTTTCGTTGATAAAGGCCATAGGCCACGTCACCCGCGACCCCCTGACGGCGGACCGTCCAGCTTAGGGGAAGATCATGAAGCGGCAACTCCCGCTCTGATTCCAGATAGATCAGCGCGTCAGCAGACAGCCACTCGGCCCGCTCGAGGCGCTCTGCAGTCAGACTCAACCATCCTCTCCTGAAGGGCGGATCGAGAAACACCACATCAAAAGGCGCCGGCTCCCGCTTCAGGAAATCGAGCGCGCCCTCATTAAGCACCTGAACCCGAGTGGCTTCCAGCAACGCACAATTCTGGCGGAGGTCCTTAGCAATGAGTGGGTGAACCTCTACCAGAACCACTTCGCTGGCACCCCGTGAGGCAGCCTCAAAACCAAGCGCACCGCTGCCAGCATAAAGATCAAGACAACGCGCACCCTCAATGTCATCCCTGAGCCAATTAAAGAGGGTCTCCCGCACCCGGTCGGGGGTGGGGCGCAGACCCTCGGCCTCTTTGAAACGGAGTTTGCGGCTGCGCCACGCTCCACCAATAATCCGAAGCTGACTCAATGGGATGGCTTCTCGCCGCCGGCTCCAACGAGAATAGTCTTGAGCTGATCGGGATTCACCCGCGCCTTAAACGCCCGCTTAATGTCTTCCCGGGTGACTGCCTGAACCTTCTGGGTGAAGGTGTTGAGGTAATCCAGAGGCCGCTGAAAGAACGCGATGGACGCCACTTCAGAAATCAGTTTCTGATTACTATCAAGACGCAACACAAAACCACCGATGATATTTTTCTTAGCCGCTTCAAGCTCCCGATCAGACGGCCCTTTCTCAATAAAATCCCGAACGGTCCGGACAGCAATATCCAGCGCCTCCTCGGCACTCGCATTCTTGGTCTGCAAGCCGATCTCAAATGGCCCAGGCACCCGCATCGGCAGAAAATAGCTGGAAGCGCTGTAGGCCAGCCCCCGTTTCTCCCGAACTTCCTCCATGATTTTGGACACGAGGCCGCTACCACCCAGAATGTGATTACCAATGTAGAGCGGGAACGTATCAGGGTCATTTACCCTGAAACCCAGAACGCCCGAATAGATATGCGTTTGCTCTGAGGGGTAAGGGGTTTTGACCGTCAAGGCTTCGTGACGGTCGATGGGATCAGCCAGTACCGGCAAAACCTCACCTTCGGGCAAACCCGACAGCAGGTCATTCGCCAGAGCCTCTGCAGCCAAACGATCGATATTGCCCACCACGACAGTGATGCTATTACGCACCGTGTATTTTTCACGGTGAAACACCTTCAAGTCATTGGGGGTTAGCTTTTCAACGGTCTCCCGGATGCCTTCAGAAGGATTGGCGTAGGGATGATCCCCATAAAGGGTTTTCATGAAGCTGATTTCAGCGATCTC
>JBEIRQ010000402.1:0-1642 GCA_040375885.1 Methylococcus sp. | reverse complement strand
TGAGCCTTCTTTACCCTTTGGTCGATGACCTCATTGCGGTCTCTGACAACGTCAAAAGGAATCTTGAGTCCTTGGGGGTCGAGGGTCAAAAGATTCATCGAATCTACAATCCGATCGTCACCCCGAAACTCCTAGCGCAGACCAAGGAGCGGGTTTATCACCCCTGGTTTAAAGAGCCCTCGATCCCTTTGTTGATGGCGGTTGGACGCCTTCATCAGATCAAGGATTACCCTCTCCTGATGGAGGCGATGGCGCGGGTTCGTCTGATTCGACCAGTCCGTTTGATGATTCTCGGGGAAGGCCCTCAAAGATCGGCCCTTGAAGCCTTGAAGGAGCGTCTGGGGCTTTCAGAGTGCATCGCCCTTTTGGGTTTTGTAGAAAATCCAGTGGCCTATCTCAAGGCTGCGCGCCTTTTGGTCGTTTCATCGCGATGGGAGGGCTTTAGCAATGTCCTGGTCGAGGCACTGCTTGTTGGGACGCCCGTGGTATCGACCGATTGTGGAGGGCCTCGGGAGGTCCTCGGGGACGGGCTTTATGGCCGGCTGGTCCCGGTGAATGATCCTGACCAACTGGCAGGCGCTATTGTGAAAGCGCTGGATGAAAGCCCTAACCGAGAGGCTTTGATCCAGCGTGCGCATGATTTTGATCTGGATCAGGTGATGGAGGCCTATGAGCGCGTCTGTTGGGGGGCCTAGGGCGCCATGAGGCTGGGAGAGGGATCGAAGCCCATGGGGCCATTTAAAAACGCGATAAACCGGGAGATTCAACGATGGGCATAACCTTTAATAACGCAGCGCTTTTGCTTCGGGCAAAACGACGCGGGGTGACCTTCCGCAAGACGCTGATGGTGGGCCGGCTCCGATTCTTTTTATCCAAAGAGCAACTCCATCAGTTGGCGAAGGTCTTCGCTGTCGAGATCGATGCGGAAGCCCTCTTAAAAAACCCATACGCTGAGGATTTCATCAGAGAGGTGTTAGGGGCGGAGGTGGTCGATAGCATGGATTATTCCGACTATGAAGGCGCGACCCTCACGCAGGATCTCAACCGCCCTATCGATCAACGTCTTCACCAGCAATACGATGCCGTCATTGATGGGGGGACCATCCAGCATGTTTTCAACTACCCGGTGGCCCTCACGAGCTGCCTCAATATGGTCAAAACCGGTGGCCAACTTTTTATCTTTACCCTTTGCAATAATCAAAGTGGTCAAGCCTTTTATCAATTTAGCCCTGATCTCTTCTTTAGGGTCTTAGAGCCTGCCAATGGCTTTCAATTGCATCACATTGTTCTTGAGGAGTATCCCTTTTTGAGCGCTGAATTGGCCTTAAGCCGACAGTGTTATCGGGTGACCGATGCGTTGGAGGTCAAAAGACCGATCTGCCTTTTTTCAAAAAGCCCTATCACGATGATGGTTGAAGCGACCCGGATCAGTGCGATTGCCCCATTCTTTGAATATCCGATTCAATCTCGCTATCGGATGATCTATGAAGACGCCTTAACCCCCCCCAAAAAACCTGAAGCGGCGGCCATGGGTTCGCGGCGCTGGCTCTTTGAGGCCCTCAAGGGGATCGTCCAGAAACTCCCTCTCCCCCTTAAGAACCGGGTCATTGGCTGTTATGAGTTGTGGCAGTTCTCGTTATGG
>JBEIRQ010000365.1:0-2096 GCA_040375885.1 Methylococcus sp. | reverse complement strand
CCATTGAAATGGTCCCAGTGAATCCCAAGACCCACGTGCGCGGGGGCAAAATATTTTAGGACCTGAATGCCCATAAAGTCAGCCCCATCCATCGGAATATCATGCCCGAAAGCATACTGATGGCCGATCCCAACGGTTTTAATGCCCTGAAGTTTTGCGGCCCAAGCGGTCACCGGCTCAAAATCAGTCACGACCAGATCATAGGATGCGAGATCAAGGGTTCGGATGTCGCTGATGAATTGAAGGATATTATTTCTAAGCGCCGTTTTTAGATACTGAACATGACCCTGCTTGGTTTCAAAGGTCAGCCCGCTTCGCCACAGATAATCGCCAAAGATCCCCATATCGAAAAAGTGATCACGCGGTCTGCCGGTGAACAGCCAGGTGACTTCAGCGCCCGCTTCCTTCAGCTTGGGCGCAATAGCACGCGCCCGCGTGATGTGGCCATTACCAGTCCCCTGTACGCCATAAAAGATTTTCACTTGATCAAGATCTCCATGCTTTGAATGGCTAAGAGGCTCCCCATGAGAGCACCAATCAGGGTGTCGGTTGGGAAATGAACCCCGAGAACCACACGTGCCATGCCGACCAGCGTCGCCCAGGTTAAAAGGAAGGGCGTTAGGTCAGGGTAGAAGGCGCTGACCAGAGTGGCCACCAAGAAGGCCGCTGAAGTATGGCCTGATGGAAAGCTGAAACGGTCGGAGGGAATGACAAAGCTTGGAATATTGAGCGCGGCTTCCGGCCGGTTTCTTCTGAAAAGATTTTTAAGAACCAGATAGAGCGGTCTTTCAATCGAAAAGCCCAAAAGGAGGCAGTAAAAAAGAGCCATTTGATGAGGCTGGTTTCCGGCTACAAGAAAAATCCCTAAGGCGAGATAAAGGGGGCCATCTGCCGTTTTAGAGGTCATTCGGGCCAATCGGACCAGCGTTTTCTTGGCCTTCCTTTCAGCGACCCAAAGGAAGACGCTGACATCGAATTGGTGAATGGTATCGATGACTTTCATGGCGATGACCTCTCGTTAGGTTGAATACTGAATGGGAGCCAGATGGCTCTCAAAGAGTCGCGCGCACTCGTCCCAGCTGTACTTGAGGGCGTACTCCCTGCAATCGTCGCGGTTCAAAAGGACGGCCTTCTCGACCGCCTTTTTGAGATCCTCATCGAGGATCCCAACGCGATCACTGAGAATGACGTCTTTGGGGCCTTGGACGGGGTAGGCAGCGACAGGGACGCCGCAGGCCAGTGCTTCCAGCATGACAAGGCCAAAGGTATCGGTCCGACTTGGGAAGACGAAAACATCGGCGCCTGCAATATGGGTTGCAAGATCCTCGCCGTGCTTGTAGCCAAGAAAGACCACCTCGGGGTATTTCTTTTCAAGGCTCGCTCTTTGGGGGCCATCACCGATGATGAATTTTGTTCCCGGTGTCTCAAGACAGAGAAAGGCCTCGATATTTTTTTCGACAGCAACCCTTCCGACATAGAGAAGGTGGGGGCCTTTCCCTTTGAGAGGGTCCCCTTGCCGCGGATGAAAGAGATCAGTGTCAACTCCCCTCGACCAAAGAACCGGGTTCTTCATGCCGCGCTCCTTAAGTTGTTCGACGAGACCGGGTGTCGCGGACATGGCCCTTGCGCCCGCGTTATGGAACCAAGAGAGGAATCGGTAGCCGACACTCAAAGGAATACCTGTTCTGACATTCACATACTCTGCAAAAAGAGTATGAAAGGAGGTCGTAAAGGGAAGCTTTCGATTGAGGCAATAGCTTCTGGCGGCAAAGCCCAAAGGCCCTTCCGTCGCGATGTGGATCGCATCAGGATGAAAGGCTTCAAGGCGCTTGATCAATTTGCCTTTGGCGCCCAGGGCGAGACGAATTTCGGGGTAGGTTGGACACGGCCAATTGCTGAACTGATCTGGGGTAAAGGTCTCCACCTCGTGGCCTAATTTTCTGAGCCGTTCAGTGATGGTTCTGAGGGTTGTCACGACGCCATTGATCTGGGGCTTCCAGGCATCGGTAATGAGCGCGATTTTCACAGTGTGTTTCCTCAGAGCCTCAACAATAGATCAAGCGCGGGTCATCGCATGGATGGGGTGTTCTCGCTCT
>JBEIRQ010000022.1:0-11965 GCA_040375885.1 Methylococcus sp. | reverse complement strand
GGGCTTCTTGACTGGGTGATTCGACCGGCCTTAAGGACGGTGCCCGGAGTGGCGGACGTCAACGCACTGGGTGGGTTGGTCAGAAGCTTTGAGGTCGTCCCCGACAGCATGCGATTGTCGGCTCGGGGGGTTAGCATGGAAACCTTGACCGATGCATTGCAACTCAACAATCGGAATGATGGCGCCGGTCGCCTTCTCCAGGGAGAGGAAGCCCTTCTGGTTCGGGCCGAGGGACGAATCACGGATCTCGAAGACGTGAGGACCATTGTCATCGCGCAGCGTCAGGGGATCCCGATGACCGTCGCGGATGTTGCCGAGGTCAGAGTGGGCGCGCTGACCCGCTATGGTGCTGTCAGTCAGAATGGCCATGGGGAAGTTGTCGAAGGATTGGTTCTTAGCCTTCGTGGGGCTAATGCCCGCGCCGTGGTGGCTGGGGTTGAAAAAAAGCTGGAGGAACTGAAGCCGGCCCTGCCGCCAGAAGTGAATATCAGTGTTTTTTACAACCGTAGTGGTCTCGTCAATCGCGCCACTCAGACGATCATTCATGCGCTCATTGAGGCCACCGTTCTTGTCATCATCCTCTTGCTCCTTTTTCTGGGTGATCTTCGGGCCGCACTGACCGTTGCCCTCATCCTCCCGATGGTGGCCCTTTTCACCTTTCTCTTGATGAAAGCTACTGGGTTAACCGCCAACCTCATGAGCCTTGGGGGACTTGCGATTGCCATCGGCAAACTGGTTGATCCTGCGGTAGTCGTCGTCGAAAACATCACGTCTCATCTTGCAGATCATGGCAAAAGCCAGCGATTACCGAGACTTCATGTGATCTATCGGGCCATGCGTGAAGTGATGGCGCCTGTCGTTTCTGGATCACTGATTATTGGCATTGTGTTTATCCCGTTGTTGACGCTGGAGGGCCTTGAAGGAAAGCTCTTTAGGCCCGTCGCCCTGACCAACGTCTTTGCGATGTCAGGCTCCATGTTGTTTTCATTACTGGTGATCCCTGTCTTGGCTTCCTTCTTAATGACAAAAGTGAAGCATGAGGAGCCTTGGTTGGCCAGAAAACTAGCGTCCCTCTATGAGCCGGTTCTCCGTTGGGCGCTTCAGCATTCGAGAACAGTCCTGGTCGTGGCCTCCCTATTATTTCTCTCAGCACTTCTTCTCTATACCCAGATAGGCAAAAGTTTCATGCCGACTATGGACGAGGGAGACATCATCGTTCAGGTAGAAAAATTACCCTCCATCAATTTGGATGAATCGGTTCGAATCGATGGGGAGATCCAGAAGGCGATTTTGGAGCACATTCCGGAGGTCGAGAGAATCACGGCGCGGGTGGGAGCCGATGAAATCGGGCTTGATCCGATGGGTCTTAATGAGACGGATACCTTCCTGGTTTTAAAGCCTCAAAAGACCTGGGGCGTTCCAGACAAGGCCGCCCTCATTGACGCCATTCGGAAAGTTCTCGATAGCTTTCCGGGCATTGCCTACAGTTTTACTCAGCCCATTCAGATGCGCGTTACCGAGATGTTGACGGGGGTCAGAGGGGATGTTGCGGTGAAACTTTATGGACCTGAGCTTGATGTTCTCAATCAGAAGGCGGAAGACATCGCGGAGGTGATGCGAGGTATAGCGGGGGCATCGGACGTTTTCACGCTACGAAATGAAGGCATGCAATATTTGGTTGTTAAGGTCAATCGCTTGGCTGCGGGCCGACTGGGCTTGAATGCCGATAGTCTCGCCGATACCTTGAGAACACAGATTGAAGGAAGAAAGATTGGGATCGTCCAGGAAGGGGTCCGGAGGACCCCTCTGCTGCTTCGAGGTCAAGGTGAGCCTACGAGTATGTCAACCCTTCAAATCGCCCTTCCGAATGGGGAGCGGGTCCCCTTGTCGGCGGTTGCAACCCTTGAGTCGATTGAAGGGGCCGTTTCGATATCAAGGGAGCGTGGCCAGCGTTTTTCTGTGGTCAGAAGCAATGTCGAGGGGCGCGATCTGGTGGGCTTTGTGGAGGATGCCAAGCGGGCGGTGACCGAGCGTGTGGTGTTACCTCAAGGCTATGTCATTCAATGGGGTGGGCAGTTTGAGAATCAGCAACGTGCCGCGGCGCGTCTGGCCGTGGTGATCCCGCTGGCTATAGGGATGATTTTTCTTCTCTTATTTTCAACCTTTCACTCAGTCAGACAATCCCTTTTGGTTCTAGCCAATGTGCCACTGGCCCTGATTGGGGGTGTTTATGGAATTTGGCTTTCGGGTGAATATCTTTCGGTCTCCTCATCGGTCGGTTTTATTTCGCTCTTAGGGATCGCAGTCCTCAATGGGGTGATGATGGTCAGCACCTTCAATCAAATGCGGGCCATGGGTAAACCGATGGAGGACGTGGTGATGGAGGGAGCGATACGTCGTTTGCGTCCGGTTTTGATGACGGCAGGGATCGCGGCCTTTGGTTTGATTCCACTCCTGTTTGCGACAGGCCCAGGTTCAGAGATTCAGCGGCCGCTGGCTGTGGTCGGGGTGGGTGGCCTTTTTACCTCGACGCTGCTGACCTTGGTCATGCTCCCTATTCTTTATCGACGCTTTGGCGAGGCCTCGCTGGGCGGGGGAAGGCTCCAATGACCGGGGAGATTCTCCTCACCCTAATGGTCCCCCAACTCCTTGAGGACAACATGGTGGACTGGCTCATGTCGAATGCCGAAGATCGACTCTTTTCGAGCGGCGTCGTCAGTGCCCACGCGGCAGGGCATGAGCGCCTCAGCTTGATGGAGCAGGTGTCCGGTCGCAGGCAACAAATTCGATTTGACGTGTTGCTAGAGGCGGGAGACGTGGATGGCGTCCTCACGCAATTGAAGGAGGACTTCAAGCGCACCGGTATTCGCTTCTGGATGGCCCCAATCCATCAGAGTGGAAAACTCTAAAGGCTCCCTTTAGACCTTCTGAGAGCCTCTTCTAAGGCGGATTCTAGCGTCGGATAAGAGAACCTAAACCCCAAGGCCTCTGCGCGTTTCGGCAGCACCCGTTGGCTCCCAAGCAAAAGCTCCGCCATTTCACCCAGGAGTGCCTTTAAGAACCATCCCGGGATGTGACAGAAGGCAGGCCGTTGAAGCTGATGCGCGAGCAATTGTGTGAAGACCTGGTTGGTGACCGGGTTGGGTGCGGTGGCGTTAAATAGACCCCTAGCACCCTTCGATGCTAAAAGGAGGCGGGTGAGCGCGATATGATCGTCGAGATGGATCCAGGACATCCATTGTTGGCCATTACCGATTCGGCCGCCAAGCCCCAAGGAAAAAGGAATTCGCATCTGCTGAAGGAATCCCCCGTTGCGGCCAACCACCAACCCGGTCCGAAGGATGGCGACCCGAATCCCAAGCGCTTCTGCTTTAAGAGCGGCTTCTTCCCAAGCCAGACAGAGATCATGAGCAAAACCATGATTTCCCTGATCATCCTCTGATAAAGGGCGCTCGCCCTGATCCCCGTAAATGCCGATCGCAGAGCCACTGATCAGTATCCGCGGCTTGATGGTCGCGGCGCTCATTCGCTCGAGGAGTTGTTCGGTGATGCCGATCCGGCTGTCCCATAAGACTTTTTTACGGGAAGTCGACCATCGCTGTCCCATGATGGGAGCGCCTGAGAGGTTGATGACCGCCTCAAAGGATTGATCGGGCGACCATTCAGAAAGGCTCCTCATGATGAGGCAGGAGTCCTTGTCCTTTGGAAGTGTTTGGTGAGCGAGTAGCGTGACCCTGTGGCCGTCAGCGAGAAGAGCTTTGACGAGAGCTCGACCAATAAAGCCAGTACCCCCAGTGACCAGAATATTCATGGCCGATGATTCGAGGGGTGGGTGTCTATGGGGTCGGAAGATGAAGCTCGCAACGGAGGCTTCAGAGGACAATACAGAGGGGAAGAGCCGTCAGCCAGAAGCAAGTCAGGTGATGTTAACGGCTTCAACCGGAGCACCACCTGAAATTGCGTCGAAAAAACGTCTTACTTCGGTTCTTCGTCGTTGAAAACCCAACGAACAAACAGAACACCGGCTACGAGAATAACCAGCGTAACGGTGATACCAACTGGAGACCGCATTTTTTCGACCAGGTCGAGAATCATTCCCATGTGCTTATACCTTTCTTGTTGGCTTAATGAATAGCTTCAAATAGCGTCAAGCGCTGGCGGTATCTTACAGCCTGCCGGCGACGTGTCAAGTCAGTGTGACAGAGAAGCCACCCCATCGGCAACTTTTGCTGACTTATTTTGGCCCAAAAAAAACCCGGGCAAAGCCCGGGTTTTTTCACCTGATGCGCCATCTGCTTGTCTTGTCGAAAGGACCGAATCCCCTTAGAGCCTTGGAGCAGTGCGCCGATTTCAGGTTGACGCTCTATCTTACAGAGAAGGAGCAGCAGGAGCTTCGAGCTTCTGCCCGTCGCCGTCAGGTGAGTTACCACAGCCAACAACAACCAAAGACATCATCAGTACGCTTACAACGCAGAGCAACTTCTTCATAAGGAACCTCCTGATTGGACACTTAAAAGTTATAGTTAATAGTGCTCAGAGCACGGGCCATTTTATAAATAACATTCCGATAAATTGCAATAGCTTGTTGTGTCCTCTTAAGGGCCACGAGGTGCTTGTGTCTTCGATTTTGAGGGGCGGCGGCTTGATTTGGCGCGCTGAGATTTTTCGTGGCCAGGCTATTGACTCAGGATATCCAATCCGTCAGCCATGGCGGGATGAAGCGGGCCTGGGTGCTCGCGGATCCTCTCAAGTCCCATGAAATCAAAAAGATGGCGATCAGCGAGCTGTGAGGGGGCGACGTTTTGTAGTGCTGTGAAGATGGTTTCAATGCGCCCCGGATGCTGCCGGTCCCACGCTTTTAGCATCTCCTTCATGGCTTGCCGCTGCAGATTTTTTTGCGATCCACAAAGGTTGCAGGGGATGAGGGGAAAGCCACGTACCGTCGCATAGGCATCAATGTCGGCCTCTTTGCAGTAAGCGAGAGGGCGAATCACGATATGCGACTGGTTATCGCTAAGGAGCTTGGGTGGCATCGCCTTGAGGCTACCGCCATAGAAGAGATTCAAAAAGAAGGTTTCGATGATGTCGTCACGGTGATGCCCTAAGGCGATCTTAGTAATCCCGTTGTCCTGAGCATAGCGATAAAGGAGTCCCCGCCGAAGCCTTGAACAGAGACCGCAGGTGGTCTTTCCCTCGGGGATGACCCGCTTGACGATGCTGTAGGTATCTTGCTCAATAATGTGGAAAGAGATGCCTCTTTCCTTGAGATAATTCGGTAAAACGTCTTCTGGGAAACCAGGCTGTTTCTGATCGAGGTTTACCGCGATGATGTCAAAGGCGATGGGGGCGTTCAGTCGGAGACTGAGGAGGAGATCCAGCAGCGTATAGGAGTCTTTGCCGCCAGAGAGGCAGACCATCACCTTGTCGCCGGCTTCTATCATATTGAAGTCGGCGATGGCCGCTCCCGTCAGTCGACGCAGGCGTTTCTGGAGCTTGTTAAAGTCATATCGCTCTTTTTCAGCGAGGCCTTGGGTGGCGCTATCCGTCATACCGCTGAAAGACGAGGCTGGCATTGGTTCCGCCAAACCCAAAACTATTGGACATGGCGAGATTCAAATCGACGTTGTCGAGACGCTCCCTGACAATGGGCACGCCTTTAGCGCCAGGATCAAGGTTCTCGATATTGGCAGACGCCGTGATGAATCGGTGCTCCATCATCAGCAAGGTATAGATGGCCTCATGAACCCCGGCGGCCCCAAGAGAGTGACCCGAAAGCGACTTGGTCGAGCTGATGTGAGGGATCGCGTTATCAAACACGGACATCACGGCCTCGAGTTCGCGTATGTCACCGATGGGGGTGCTGGTGCCGTGGGCGTTGATATAGTCGATCGGCCTCGTGATATCGGTCATCGCTTGCTGCATGCAGCGAATGGCGCCCTCACCCGAAGGTTGAACCATGTCGTAACCATCGGAGGTCGCCCCATAGCCGACAATCTCGGCATAGATTTTAGCGCCTCGACGACGGGCGTGTTCGAGTTCCTCTAGAACAAGAACGCCGCCTCCGCCTGAAATAACAAAGCCGTCACGATCGGCATCGTAGGCTCTTGATGCGCGTTCTGGGGTGTCGTTGTACTTAGAGGAGAGTGCCCCCATGGCGTCAAAGAGGACCGTCAGCGTCCAGTGCAGCTCTTCGCCGCCACCGGCAAAGATAATGTCTTGCTTTCCGAGCTGAATCAATTCGGCCCCATTGCCGATGCAATGCGCACTGGTGGCACAGGCGGAACTGATGGAGTAGTTGACCCCTTTAATCTTGAAGGGCGTAGCGAGACAGGCTGAATTGGTATTCGACATGGTGCGCGGCACCATGTAGGGACCTACTTTTTTGATGCCCTTCTCTCTGAAGGAATCCCAGGCCTGAAGGAGATTGGAGGTGGAAGGACCTCCGGAGCCCATGATCAGGCCGGCGCGGGGATGAGAGACCTGATCCTCACCCAGTCCGGCGTCGAGGATGGCTTCTTCCATCGCGAGGTAGTTGTAGGCGGCGCCATCCCCCATGAATCGACGAACTTTTCGGTCAATCCGTTCATCGAGATCGATGTCGAGGGGGGCGTACACATGGCTTCTGAAGCCGAGCTCAGCATATTCAGGGCTAAACCTGACCCCCGAAGACCCTGATCTTAGGGCGTCGGTCACGGCGGTCTTATGGTTGCCGAGGCTGGATACGATACCGATGCCGGTTACAACAACACGTCTCATAGCTACGTTGCTCCTCAGAAGTCGTCTGTGGAGGTGAAAAGGCCGACTCTCAGGTCGTTCGCCTCGTATATGATGCGGCCATCGCATTCCATTTCAGCATCAGCGATGCCCATGACCAATTTGCGCATCATCACCCGTTTCAAATTGATGCGATAGGTTACCAGTTTGTTACTAGGCAAAACCTGTCCGCGGAATTTTACTTCGCCGACCCCCAACGCTCTGCCGCGGCCTGGGCCGCCAAGCCAGCCGAGATGAAAGCCTACGAGCTGCCACATGGCATCAAGGCCGAGACACCCTGGCATCACGGGGTCCTTTTCGAAATGACAGCCAAAGAACCAGAGCCCCTGCTCAATATCGAGCTCGGCAGTAATGAAGCCTTTATCGAACAGCCCCCCATTCTCGCTAATGGCGGTAATGCGATCGAACATGAGCATGGGCGGCAGCGGCAACTGGGCATTGCCGGCCCCGAAAAGCTCGCCATGCCCACACAGCAAGAGATCATCTCGCGTATAACTGCTTTGTCGGACGTGAGCTTTTGTTGATTCAGTCGGTGTCATTGCGTTGCAGGATTCCTTGCTCGCCAGAGGTGGAAGAAGCGTCATCGTCGATGTTGGCCCCTTGACCCGATGAGGTCTCGAGGCCGAGGCCGCCGAGCTTCGCGGTGAGTGGGGTGTCTTCAAATAAAAAAGCGTACCATTGTAGCAGAGTCAAGCGTCACTCATTACAATCTTCATTAGTCTTCCCCCTTAAGAGATCCGCCTTGTCATCCCGCCCGCACCCAAAAGGACCCTTGTCGACGACGGATCTTATCGATTGGCGTTACATCCGTCGGGTCGTCATGGAGCATCGGCGCGATCTTTTGATGGCCCAGGGGCTCGCGATCTTGGCTGCGCTGATGGCGGTTCCTGTCCCTTTATTGCTGCCGCTATTGGTCGATGAGGTGTTGCTCCAGCATCCAGGCTTCGCGGTTCGCTGGATGGATCGCCTTTTTCCAGCCGAGTGGCACGACCCACTCACCTACATTCTGGCCCTCCTTGTATTGACGCTTTTGCTCCGAGTTTTAGCGGCTTTGTTCAATGTGCTGCAGACCCGGGCGTTCAGCTTGATCTCAAAGGACATCATTTACCGAATTCGGTGCCGATTGATTCAGCGCCTCGAGCGGATTGCGATGGTGGAATACGAGAACCTTGGCAGCGGCTCGGTGATTACCCACATGGTGACCGATCTCGATACCGTCGATCAGTTCATCGGGGCGACGGTATCGAAGACGTTGGTGGCGCTTTTGACCTTGACCGGGACCGCGATCGTCCTCTTATGGATGAACTGGCGGCTGGCGCTCTTTATTCTCTTGCTGAATCCTCTGGTCATTGTTTTGACCCGGAGTCTTGGGCGGCGGGTCAAAGAGCTCAAGCGACAAGAAAATACTGCGCTCGGATCCTTTCAGTTACTTCTCTCTGAAGTTCTTGAGGGCATTCATCAGATTCGGGCCAGTCACCGCGAACATTACTACATGGCGCGTTTGAGCGATAAGGCGCGAGCGGTCAGGGAGCATTCCGCGGCGTATGCCTGGAAGAGCGATGCAGCTGGTCGCTTAAGTTTTTTGGTCTTTCTGACGGGATTCGATTTATTTAGGGGCATCGCTTTGCTGATGGTGGTCTATTCGGACCTAACCATTGGGGAGATGATGGCGGTGTCAGGCTATCTTTGGTTCATGATGGCGCCGGTTCAGGATATCCTTGGAATGCAGGTCGCCTACTATGGGGCGAAAGGAGCTTTGGAGCGGTTGAACCAGTTTTGTCGGCTACAGCAAGAGCCTGACTACCCCCATCATCAGAATCCCTTCCAAGGAAAGACCACGGTGGGGCTCTCGGTGAAAGACCTCTCGTTTTCCTATGGCAGTGGTCTTGACGTGTTGCATGCAATCAATTTGGAGGTGGCACCGGGTGAGCGCGTGGCGCTGGTTGGGGCCAGCGGAGGTGGGAAATCGACATTGATACAGCTCTTGATCGGCCTCTACCCGCTTTCGAAGGGAATGATCGCGTTTGATGGCGTTCCGATGGATCAGATAGGCCTCGATGTGGTGCGGGAAAATGTGGTCACCGTACTGCAGCATCCGGTTCTCTTTAACGATTCTGTCAGGGCCAACGTCACGCTCGGAAGAACCGCGGACGATGCCGCCATCTGGCACGCCCTTGATGTTGCGCAGCTTCGTGAATTCATTGAGGCGTCACCTGGGGGACTCGATGCCATGGTGGGCCGGATGGGGGTTCGTCTCTCAGGTGGCCAGCGCCAGCGACTCGCGATTGCGCGGATGGTCCTTCAAGATCCCAAGGTGGTCATCCTGGATGAAGCAACCTCAGCCGTCGATAACCTCACCGAATCCCGCCTCTATGAATCACTGGACCGTTTTCTGGCTAACCGAACTACGCTCATTGTGGCTCATCGCTTGAGCGCCATTCGCCATGCCGACCGCATCTTAGTGTTTGAGGATGGGCAGCTCCAGGAGGAGGGCACGCATGAGGCCCTGATGGCGCGTCGTGGCCTTTATGCTACGTTCTATGGGGCGGGAACATCGAGACCTCTTGCGGCTCAAGCTTCGGGGGAGGTCCTTTTATGAGCGCTGCAATCGCGCGGGTTTTTGACCTTCATGCGCACTCGACTTACTCGGATGGCGCTTATAGCCCTCGGGGGCTCATTGAGCGGGCGGTGGCGGCAGGTGTTCATGTGCTCGCACTCACCGATCATGACACCATGGCCGGCCACCTGGAGGCCGAGGAAGCCGCCCGCGAACTGGGGGTGGGCTTTCTCCCTGGGGTGGAGATTTCAGTGACCTGGCAGGGCAAGACGCTCCATCTGGTGGGGCTTCGTGTCGATGCGGGTCACCCACCGTTGAGCGCCGGTCTTGAGGGTCTCGCCCTTCATCGCCAGCAACGTGCCTTTGAAATGGCGCAGCGGCTCGAAAAGGTTGGGGTGATCGGCATTTATGATGAGGTTCTTTCACTCGCAGGGCAGGGGATGGTGACCCGAACGCATTTTGCGCATTGTCTCGCGAGGCGGGGCCTGGCCGCGGATGTCAGAGATGTCTTCAATCGCTATCTGACCCCAGGAAAACCAGGCTATGTTCATAGCACGTGGGCTGGCCTTGAAACGGCCATTGCTTGGATTCGGGGCGCTGGCGGCGTGGCCGTCCTTGCTCACCCGATTCGTTATAAGTTGACCGGGAGTTGGCTCAGGCGGCTGGCACTGGAGTTCAAGGAATTCGGCGGGCAAGCGATTGAAGTTCTTTCAGGTCAAGCCAGCCCGGGCGATGTTCAGGCCAGTGCGCAACTTGCCAAACGGTTCGATCTATTAGGGTCCTGTGGCTCTGATTTTCATGGACCGGATCAGGGCTGGCCCAAACTGGGTCGTCTCCCGCCGATGCCGAAGGACGTGACACCGGTTTGGAGTCTTTGGCCAGATGCGGAGGCTTTAGGGTCGACGTTCCCTCCCGCAGCGTTCTGAACGATGCCACTGATGAGGCGTTGCTCTTGGGCAGAACGCTCGGCTACAGAGGCCCTTTATCATGACGAGGAATGGGGCTGGCCGGTTCATGAGGATCGGACACTTTATGAGTTTCTGGTGCTCGAAGGGGCTCAGGCAGGGCTTTCTTGGAGAACCATCCTTGAAAAGAGGGCGGCTTATCGTGAGGCCTTTTGCGGCTTTGATCCTGAAGCGGTTGCGAACTTTGATGCCTCAGCCCTTGAGGCGCTGATGGCCAATCCCGGTCTGGTTCGAAACCGCCTCAAGCTTCAGTCTGCGGTCAATAATGCGCGCGCCTTTTTGAGAGTCCAAGAAGAGCTTGGCAGTTTTGATGCCTTTATTTGGGGGTTCATGGAGGGTGGCCCCCTCAACCAGGTTTTTCCCTCGATGGCGGCGCTTCCTGCGCAGAGTGACGTTTCTGAGTCATTGAGTAAGGCGCTCAAACAACGCGGTTTCAGCTTTGTGGGGCCGGTGATTTGCTACTCCTTCATGCAGGCCGTGGGGATGGTCAATGATCACCTAGAGGGCTGCTTCAGAATCGACGCGCAGCCGAGTCTTTAAGCAACAAATTTGAGTCCGATGATCATGAGCAGCGTCGCCAAGATGGGACGAAGGATCCGCTCCGGGATTTTCGCGCTCAGATGGCTTCCTGCATAGATGCCGGGAAGAGAGCCCAATAACAGACTCATGAGGAGATGCAAGTCAACGTTCCCCATGTGAAGGTGACCAAGACCCGCAACGGTGGTTAAAGGGATGGCATGGGCCAAATCGGTGCCAACAACACGAACCGTGGCCAGACGCGGATAAAGAAAGAGGAGCGCAATGGTTCCAAGGGCTCCTGCGCCAACGGAGGAGAGGGTGACCAGGGCGCCGAGCAGAATCCCTACCAAGATGGTCAGGGGGGTTTGTAAGGCTCCGAAACGTTCGCTGTGGTTTAGTCGCTGCCGCGCGACCTCATCGTCAAGCCGCTTCGCAATCAGTCGGCTTCGAACAAAAAGTGCCAGCGAGGTGAAGATGAGGGCAATCCCAAGGCTGAAGGTGATGGCTGAGGTCACCGCCTCATCCCTGGTGAAGACGGTTTCCAGAAGATAAATAATTAAAAGAGCAGCCGGGATGCTGCCGAGGCACAAGTGAAAGACGATTTTCCAATCTACGGATCGATGTTTGCCGTGATGAACAAAGACCCCGCCGGTTTTGGTGATGGCGGCAAACAAGAGGTCGGTGCCAACGGCTGCTTTGGGGGCAAAACCAAAAATGAACACCAGGATGGGGGTCATCAGGGAGCCGCCCCCGACGCCGGTCAGGCCGACGAGAAATCCGACTAAAAGGCCTGAAACTACTTGGGCGATATTGAGGTCGAGTCCAAACATAAATCTCTTCGTATCAGCGTCTATCGGTAGCCGCAGCCATCATCATTTGATCAAGCGCTCGATGTCGGTTATGGACGCGAGGATAAGCAGACTAGTTTATCCGATTTATGACTGACGCATTGGTTATGCGGCTTTGTTAGAACGAATATGAGGGGGTTGGGGCGATCTATCCGCGGGGATCAGTGCGCTGCTCCTTGCCAAAATAGCGGTCATGCATTAGCTTAACCAGTCCTAGGGCTAGGGGTGCCTTGGTCGATGAATTGACCCGGGCTGAGACACACCCTTTGAACCTGACCCGGTTAGAACCGGCGTAGGAAAGC
>JBEIRQ010000110.1:0-5914 GCA_040375885.1 Methylococcus sp. | reverse complement strand
GCCAGTTGACGTTTTAAAGGGGATAAGAGATCAACGAATAGTTTCCCTTCGAGATGATCCATTTCATGCTGAATGCAAACGGCTAGAAGGCCCTCAGCTTCAAATTCTTGTGTTGCCCCCTCCCGGTTGAGGGCCTTGATTTTGATTTTTTCGGCGCGTTTGACCTTCTCAAAGACTCCCGGTACGGACAGACAGCCCTCTTCCGTTTCCTCCTCTCCCTCCCGATAAAGGAGTTCTGGATTGATTAAGGCCAGCGGCTCATTTTTTTCTTCTGAGAGGTCAAGGACTAGAACGCGCTGCGGAATATTGACCTGGGTGGCCGCCAGGCCTATTCCTGGGGCTGCATACATGGTTTCCAGCATGTCATCAATCAGCTGACGCGTCTCATCAGTGACCGCTAAGACGGGCTTTGCCTTGATTCTGAGTCGTTCATCTGGAAATTCAAGGATGGGGAGTAGGGCCATATCAGTCAATGCTGAGGATTCAAAGGTTGTTGCAATTTTATCGGATGAAAAACCGATTGTAATGGAGGAAAGTGTTGTCTAGCGGAGTAGGGGCCGCTTTAGGTCAATATTTTGGGGTGTCAGCATGCAAAATCAAGGGGCTAGCGCTAGGCGGCTAAAAACATTGCGCCAGCCGCAATGTCTGTGGATACTCTATAAATAGGTGGGAACAGGCGGCTCATGCCATGAAGGAGTCGTTCAACCCTCCTGTGCAGAGTCGTTTGAACCGGTGAGCTGGTTGATGATGCTGTTACCATTCTCATTGTCCTCGATCCCAACCATCAGGGTGTTCATGAAAGAAAACGTGTTCGATGTGCTGATTTACCTCTTTGAAAGATTCATGGATGGCGATGCTGATGATCAAGCCGATGTTGATCAAGTTCGTACGGACCTATTGGAAGCCGGATTCCCCCAGGCTGAAATATCCAAGGCGCTCGATTGGCTCGATACCCTGACCGATAATCACGATATCAAAACGGTATCTACCCCCGCCTTTCGCGTCTTTTCAGGGGCTGAGGAGGCTCGATTGGACCCCGAGGGGCGCGGCCTTTTGATGTTTTTGGAGCAGTCAGCCATTTTGACGCCAGCCAGTCGCGAACTCGTGATTGATCGGGTGATGGCACTGGACGAAGCCCATCTCACGTTGGATAACCTTAAATGGATGGTCCTGATGGTCCTCTTCAGTCAGCCAGATGAGGAGCTGGCCTTTGCAAGAATGGAGCACCTAGTCTATGGTAATTTGCCTCAGTCCCTGCATTAGGGCGAGCCTGATGCAAAACGTGTTCTTCCTTTTTAATGCGATCATTCACAATAATAATGAACCGAGATGGGTCATAACCTTGTCATAGTGGAGTCCCCGGCGAAGGCCAAGACGATTGAGAAGTATCTCGGTAAGGATTATCAGGTCCTTGCGTCCTACGGTCACGTGAGGGACTTAGTCCCTAAAGAGGGGGCGGTTAATCCGGATGAAGACTTTGCGATGCGGTACGAACTCATTGACCGCAACGAGAAGCACGTTCAGTCCATCGCCAAGGCAGCAAAACAGGCCGATGCGCTGTTTCTAGCCACCGATCCAGATCGCGAAGGGGAGGCGATTTCATGGCATATCCATGAGATTCTTCAGCAAAAAAAACTCCTTACCAACAAGCCCGTTTATCGGGTGGTCTTCCATGAAATCACCAAGCGCGCGGTCACCGAGGCGATAGAGAATCCAAAAGAGCTCTCGACCGATCTCATCAATGCGCAGCAGGCCCGTCGAGCGCTCGATTACCTGGTGGGTTTTAAGCTCTCGCCGTTGCTGTGGAAGAAGATTCGCCGAGGACTCTCAGCGGGTCGCGTGCAGAGCCCTGCGCTTCGGATGATTGTCGAGAGAGAGCTTGAAATAGAACAATTTATCAGCCGTGAATATTGGTCTATTGTGGCCAACGCATCGGCTGAAGGGCAGGCCTTTAAAGCACGATTGACCCATCTTGAGGGTAACAAGATGGAGCAGTTCAGCATCACCGGCGAGACCGAGGCCCATGCTGCGCAGAGTTTGTTGACGGTGGCCGCGCAAGGAAAATTGACGGTCCAAAAAGTCGAGGAAAAGGAACGCAAACGAAATCCCGCAGCCCCCTTTACGACATCAACCCTTCAGCAGGAAGCTTCAAGAAAGCTTGGGTTTACCACGCGGCGGACAATGACGGTGGCGCAGCAGCTCTATGAAGGGATTGATTTGGGTGGCGAAACCGTTGGTCTGATCAGCTACATGCGGACCGATTCGGTGACTCTGGCCAATGACGCCGTCACGGAACTCCGGGAATTGATTGCGCAGCGATTTGGGCCCGTTAACGTCCCTGATAAGCCTCCTCAATATAAGACGAAAAGCAAGAATGCTCAGGAAGCTCACGAAGCCATTCGCCCAACTTCAGCCTTCAGAGTTCCTGATGAGGTAAAGGCTCACCTGAGTCCTGATCAGGCTAAGCTCTATGCACTGATTTGGAAGCGAACAGTAGCGTCGCAGATGGTTCACGCCACAATCAACACGGTCGCTGTTGATTTGGCCTGTGGCAAGGGCTTGGAAGGCCTTTTCAGAGCCAATGGCTCAACGGTTGCTTCACCTGGATTCATGAGTGTCTATCTTGAGGGTCAAGATGATGACGCTCAAGATGATGAGGAAGGTTTTCTCCCCCAATTGAGCCAAGGTCAGGAAATCACTCTTCTTGATATCCTCTCGACCCAGCATTTCACCGAGCCACCCCCAAGGTTTACTGAAGCCACCCTGGTCAAGACCCTTGAGGAGTATGGGATCGGTCGTCCCTCGACCTATGCCTCGATCATCTCCACCCTGCAACAACGAAAATACGCAGAGCTTGAGACCAAACGATTCCATCCGACCGACGTTGGCCGAATCGTTAACAAGTTTTTGACCGATCACTTTACCCGCTACGTGGACTATCATTTCACCGCGCATCTTGAAGATGATCTTGATGCCGTATCTCGCGGTGAAAAGAACTGGATTCCTCTGATGCGGGAATTTTGGGGTCCCTTCATTCAGTTAGTGGAGGAGAAGGATGAGAGCCTGAAGCGTCAGGATGTGACGCATGAGGAAATGGATGAGGCTTGCCCTGACTGCGGTAATAAGTTGTCTATTCGACTTGGCCGCAACGGTCGGTTTATCGGGTGTACCACTTATCCTGAATGTAAGTACACGCGAAACCTGAAAGATGATGGTTCCCAGGTTGCGCCAGAAGTTGTTGAAGGCAGAACCTGTCCTAAATGCGAATCGCCGCTGATTATCAAGACAGGACGATATGGGAAATTCATTGGCTGTAGCGGGTATCCTTCATGCAAGCACATTGAGCCGCTTGAAAAGCCGGAGGACACCGGTGTCGAGTGCCCCGAATGCCATCAGGGTAATCTGACCAAACGTAAATCGAGATTCGGAAAACTGTTCTATTCGTGCTCTACTTATCCTAGTTGCAGTTATGCGGTATGGAATCCGCCGATCAAGGAACCTTGCCCTGAGTGCCAGTGGCCACTGTTGACACTGAAGATTACGAAGCGTCGAGGGGCCGAGAAGGTGTGCCCCCAAAAGGAGTGTGGTTATGCAACGCCTTATGAGGGCGACATTCCTTCAGAAGAAGTGTCAGGCAGCGGATGAGATCTTGAATAGCCCCATTTAGCGCCTTGATTCTTGACAGTCTCATTGTGCAAACCTAGCATCACGGCTTTCATTTATTGGCGATTTTTCCCCATTAACGGGGTGGCGTCTTTTTACCAACAACGTTATGACCCTCACTGCTAGCTCGCCCGCCACCACCGATTTTTCTAGTATCCGAGATCTCGTTAAGGAGGAGACCAACGCCGTCGACCAACTCATTCTTGAAGAGTTGAAGTCGGATGTTGTTTTGATCAATCAAATTGGTCACTACATCGTGAATAGCGGCGGTAAGCGTTTACGGCCGATGTTGCTTTTGTTGGCCACTAAAGCCCTCAGATGCCATGACCGCCACGCCATCACCCTGGCCGCAGTGATTGAATTTATTCACACGGCGACCTTGTTGCATGACGATGTGGTGGATGAGTCGACGCTCCGCCGGGGGCGTGACACCGCCAATGCCCTTTGGGGTAATTCAGCGAGCGTTCTGGTTGGAGACTACCTCTATTCACGCTCTTTCGAGCTGATGGTGCGGGTCAAAAATCTTCGCATCATGGACATCCTTTCGCAGACCACAACGGCTATCGCCGAAGGCGAGGTTCTGCAGTTGTTGAACTGTAATAACCCTGAAACCACCGAGGCCAACTACCTCGAAGTGATCTCCCGTAAAACGGCGATCCTTTTTTCAGCGGCACTCCAGTTGGCTGCGGTCCTTTCAGGCGCCGAAAAAGAGGTGGAAGAATCCATGACGTCATATGGACTCCATTTGGGTATTGCCTTTCAGCTGATTGATGATGCCTTGGATTATCGGGCGAAGCCTGAAGAGCTGGGTAAAAATCTGGGTGATGATCTTGCCGATGGCAAACCCACCTTACCCCTCATCTACGCCATGGCCCATGCCAGTTCGGCGGAGGCCAGTATCCTTCGCAGCGCGATCGAGGAGGGGAATCGCGATGCATTTATGGACGTCTTTGCCGTTGTGAAGTCGACCGGCGCCATTGAGTACACCTCAGGTCGCGCCGTTGAGGAGGCCGACAAGGCCATTTCGGCCTTGAGTGTTCTGCCGTCTTCCCCTTATCGTCAGGCCCTTGAGGATCTTGCAAGATTTTCTGTCGATCGTAACTACTAATGATTTAGCGCAAACGCTGATTCTTTGGGGCGATGGGATTGAGTGATTAAAAGGGGTTTCGTAAAATCCCACCTGTTTGAGGGAAGATGATCTCCTCTTTAAGCCGGTCGCAACGGGGTGTAGCTCAGCTTGGTAGAGCGCTACCTTCGGGAGGTAGAAGTCGAAGGTTCGAATCCTTTCACCCCGACCAAAAGTCCTTATCGGATCACCAAACGGTTTTACATAAAAGGGATCGTGACTGAATGGATATGTATTGGATTTATGACCTCCCAACTTGGCAGTTGGGTCTCGGCATAAAGGTCCTTTTTCTTGCTATTTCTATCACCGGACTAGTCGCCACTCGCGGCGTCATCAACAAATATTTCCTCAGATCACAAGAGGCCGATCAAGCGGTTAGCGCTATATTCGGTGGCATCGGGATGCTATACGGGCTGTTGCTGGGTTTAGTTGCCGTCGCGACATGGCAGAATTATGACGAGATCCATGAGTTAGTGGATCAGGAATCGGCCTCAATCATTCATTTTTATCGATGTGTGAGTGTTCTGAATGATCCGGCACACGAGGCCATCCTTCAAGACATCAAGAGCTACACCAAGGCGGTCATTGAGCTTGAATGGCCGGCACAGAAGCATGGCACGATGGCTTCGTCCGGCACAAATCTCATAACCACCCTGCATCTGAAGCTTGCTCGTTACGAATCAAAGGCAGCCGCCCAGCCCATTGTTTATGCAGAAGCTGTCTCGGCATTTTCTGACATGCTGAAGGCGAGAAGAATGCGGACCGATGGGGTCAATCTTGGCATCCCGAAAGTCTTTTGGATGGTGATTATTGGTGGTGCATTTCTAAGTATCCCTATCCTATTCTTCTTACACTTCCCATCGTTTCGAACCCAACTTCTTTTGACTGGACTCTATGTTTTTTACCTCTCGGGAATCGTGACCGTTATTGCTGTTCTTGATAATCCTCTTCGGGGTGAAATCAGCGTTTCAAGCGAACCCTTTGAGACCGCGCTTCAAGTGATCACGAACATTGATCAACAACAAAACTAACGAGCAGTTGAAGATTCGAATTCTTTCATTTCGCGCCAAACCCTTATCAACCTTCTTCACTGTCTTGGGCAAAAGCCTTCAGTGATGACCTTTC
>JBEIRQ010000181.1:0-3863 GCA_040375885.1 Methylococcus sp. | reverse complement strand
TTTCATCCTTATCGGAGATCAGATCGAACGGGAATGATTGTTTTAGTTTGAAGTTCTCATGAGACTTCAGCGAATCGCGTGAGACGCCGAGGATCTCTGCATGGAGTTGAGTGAAATCAGCATGATGGTCCCTGAAATCCTGGCCTTCAAGGGTGCAACCGGGTGTGCTGTCCTTTGGATAGAAATAAAGGATGGTCGAACGATCCTTGAGGCTTTCAAGGTCAATCGTTCGTTCGGAGGTGGCGTTGACACTGAACGCTGGAACAGTATCCCCAATGGCTGGCGTGCTCATGATCATGACTTCCTGGGTGGTGGGTTGACATCGATGTCGAAAAGGCAGCGTGTGCCGCTCCTCTGTGACCGCTTCAGCGCTTGACGGGTTCCAAAATGGCATCCAAATTCATTTGATCGCAGAAATCGAGGAACTCATCGCGAAGCGAGACGATGCGCATGCCGCTTGGAATTCTCACAATCATGTGGGCGATAAATAAAGGGGACCCGGTAAAGGGGGCCGAATAGCGGCTTGTCGAAAGATCCATGATGATGACGCCGCGACTCGAGAGGAAATCGCTGAGGTCGTGAATGTTGTTGATTTGATCGGTAGCGAAGATATCAATGGCATAGGGGAGCCCGAGGTCCTCCTCGATGGGGGGACTTTCAGGTTCCTGAGCCCTCAAAAGGTGTACTTTGAGCTTGTAACGCTGGCTGAGGGCCTCCATCGCATTTTCAAGGCGAGCGATATGATTCCAGTTGCCTTCGACCAAGAGATGTCCCGCAAACTGGAGGCCAAGCTCGCTCATGCGGCTTTCTATGATGGTGCATTTGGCGTCCTTGATGGCACGCGTTAATTCGATGATCAGGTCGGGTTGGTTTTCGCCGAGAAGAGTGATCGCAAGCTGCATGATGTTCGAGAAGAGGGGAGATTGAGTGTTGAGTCTACCATTTTAAGGGGGATGATGATGAGCTTCGGCACTCCTTGATCATGCCGGTTCAGGTTGTCACGATGCTCTGCTGCACGTTACCATTGACGTCTTTTTGAAGCTGGAACGATAGGAATGATCAGGGGTAGTCTTGTAGCGCTGGTGACGCCAATGGGGCCGGATGGATCTCTCGACCTTGAGGCTCTGCGTCGACTGATCGAATTCCATATTGAGGCCAAGACCGATGGCATCGTAGCCGTTGGGACCACCGGTGAGTCGGCGACCCTTGATGATTCTGAACACTGCGAGGTCATCCGATTGACCGTCGAACAAGTGGCGGGACGCGTTCCAGTGGTTGCAGGGACGGGTGCCAATGCGACGAAAGAGGCCATCAGCCTGACCCTTAAGGCCAAAGAACTGGGTGCTGATGCCTGTCTTTTAGTGACCCCTTACTACAATAAACCGACTCAGGAAGGCCTGTACCGTCATTATAGAGCGGTGGCCGAGGCGGTTGATATCCCTCAAATTCTCTATAACGTCCCTGGTCGGACGGCCTGTGACATGTTGCCTGAGACCGTTCATCGCCTTTGTGAAGTCGAGAATATTATCGGGGTCAAAGAAGCGACCGGTGATCTTCAAAGGGCGCGGGACATCCTGAGGCTTTGTGGTCCTGATTTTCTGCTCTATTCCGGTGATGATGCGACCGCCGGCGATTTTTGTCTCTTGGGAGGGCATGGCGTGATCTCGGTCACCGCCAATGTGGCGCCGCGCCAGATGCATGAGCTGTGTGTGGCTGCCGGCAAAGGGGACCGTGAGGCCGTTTTGTCGATCGATGCCGGCTTGAGGGCCTTGCATCGTGACCTCTTCATCGAATCCAATCCGATCCCTGTCAAATGGGCGCTGGCGGAAATGGGGCTCATTCAGCCAGGCATTAGGTTGCCGTTGACCTGGCTCTCAGAGTCTTGCCACGACGCGGTGCGAGGAGCGCTAAAGGCCGCAGGCGCCTTGAAGGAGTCGGCCCATGCGTAAGCTTGTCACCTTGAGGGGCTGGGCTCTTTGGGCGCTGCTTCTGCCCCTGACCCTTTCTGGCTGCACCATTGTGAGTAGCTGGTTCCCTGATAAGCATAAAGAATACCTCTACAGCTCTGATATTGCAGCGCTCGAAATTCCCCCTGATCTGACCTCCTCGACCATCGAAGGCGCCAGTGGGGGACGCCGCGAGGCTTGGGAATCTCCGGCGGCCGAAGAGCCGACCCCCGAAAGCTCTGGGCGCGAGGCGACCCCGGCGCCAGACGCCGAAATGACCAAGGAGGAATACAGCGCCCATAAGGCTGACGGACAGCATCCCGAACCGACCTTGGCCCAGAGCACGCAGGATGTTCCGCTGATCGAGATTCAGGCGCCGTTTGAAACGTCTTGGTCCGAGGTCAATAAGGCCCTAGGTCGGATGAAACTCGAGATCGTCGATCAGAATCGCTCCGATGGCCTTTATTTCGTGCATTACGCCAAGGAACAAAAACCTTACGAAGATCGAGGATTCTTTGGCGATGTGTCTGATATGTTTGCCAATGCGGGTGGGGGCACGAAGGAGTATCGGATCAAGCTCGAAACCCGCAGCAACGTGACCTCCGTTTTCGTCCAGGATATGGAGGGGCAGCCGCTTCGTGATGGCCCCGGGATTGATCTCCTGAAAGAATTGAATGCCACGCTGCAGGAAATTACTCAAGGCGGCAAACAAGACAAGTCGGCTTCCTAAAAAGGCCAGTCAGTGCCCCCGGCCTGATCCAGGGGCTCCATCTTCTTCATTCATGCGGATAGACCGATGTCGATGATCCTCACTTTCAAGGGCGCGGCGGCGCTGTCTGATTTTCGCCGGCAGCGCCTTCTTGAGGCGCTCCAAGCGATCGAACCCTCTGTGATCGGCGTTTTTGCTGAAGTCCTTCATTTGGTGGAGGTCATTGAGGGACTCCCCGCCGATGAAGCGGAGCGTCTTCAATGGGTGCTTGAGGAGGGGCCTTTGGCCAGCAGCACGCTAGAAGGGCTTGAGATCCTGGTGGTTCCAAGGTTAGGAACGGTGTCCCCCTGGTCCAGCAAGGCAACCGATATAGCGAGGCTTTGTAGGCTAGAACGAGTCGTTCGGATCGAGCGGGGACGACGTTATGTGATTGCCCACGAAGGTCTTCTATCCCCTGCTGCAAGACAACGGGTGGAGGCATTGGTGCATGACCGAATGACCGAAACGGTCTTGTCGCGGGATGCCCTGCAAAAGGTCTTCTCGCATCACGCCCCTTTGCCGGTTCAAAGAGTCCCTGTCCTCAAGGAGGGCAGGGATGCATTGGCCTTGGCTAATGGATCCTTGGGTCTCGCCTTGTCTGATGACGAGCTTGATTATTTGAACGACAGCTTTATCGCGCTGAATCGAGATCCAACCGATGTCGAGCTGATGATGTTTGCCCAGGCCAACTCCGAACACTGTCGACACAAAATCTTCAATGCCCAGTGGCAGATGGATGGGCAGCGTGAAGCCGATACCCTCTTTGGCATGATTCGTCATACCAGCAAGGTGACACCTGAAGGGATTCTTTCAGCCTACAGTGATAACGCGGCCGTGATTGAGGGGCCTCTGGCTGAAGTCTTTCTGCGGCATCCAGACCATCAGGAGTATCAATACCTCAAGGAGCCGGCCCATCTTTTGATGAAGGTTGAGACCCACAATCACCCGACGGCCATCTCCCCATTCCCGGGGGCTGCGACAGGATCGGGTGGAGAAATTCGGGATGAGGCAGCCACCGGGAGAGGGTCTCATACCAAGGCAGGTTTGACGGGGTTTTCCGTATCCCACCTTCATATCCCAGATTTTCAGCAGCCTTGGGAAATCCAACATGGGAAGCCATCACGAATGGCCTCAGCCCTCGAGATTATGCTCGAGGGCCCTTTGGGTGG
>JBEIRQ010000149.1:0-4778 GCA_040375885.1 Methylococcus sp. | reverse complement strand
GCTAAAGCTCAAAAAAGCATTATCGACCCTGGAATCTGGAGCCGTTATCCGAGTGATGGCGACCGACCCTGCCTCCCGCCTTGATTTTGGCGTTTTCTGCGAACAGGCCGGCCACCCCTTACTAAAGGTCGTTGATGATGCTGGAATCCTGACTTATTGGATCAGGAAAGCGCCATCAACCTAAGTGATGTCCTGTCCTTATGTCTTCAAGAAATAGCGTAACAGCTCATTCGCGCTAACCATCCCAACGAACTGGTTGTTGTCGTCGATGACCGGAAGCTCATGAAGTTGGCTACGGGTGAAAATTTCAGCGGCTTCAAAGAGGGGGGTATCGGCGCTCAGGGTTGCCGAACTCCTTCCCTGGATGAGCCTTGAGATGGGGCTGTTCTGATCAATTGGACTTGGAGCCGGCCGTGATGCCCCTAAAGGACCACTTGAGCCGACGGCCTGACCCGAGGTTCCCGCAGCCGGCGGAATGGCCCGATGGCTCCTCCCCATCACATCCTCACGGGTGCTTTCGGCGATATTAATCACCTCAATAATGAGGGGTTCACCAACATCTAGTTCGCTTAAGGTTGCCCGGAGATGATCAAGCACGATATCAAAGTGCTTGTCCTTCATTCCCATCTTCACTAATTTGGCATGACTCCGGTTCATGTCTCGTCCGGTGTACTGATGGGGGCCGCCAAACGCCATGGTCAAAAAGGCCTTCTGCTTTTCTGCCTGTTCGCTGATATTGACGCCAAAAAAGAAGTAATTGATTCTGGCATCCCGCATACATTTCCGATAAAAAACGTCCACCGCAGCATTGACCGCAGGAGCGCCCCCGAGCTTTTCATAGAGGCTCGCGTTGTGGGTATTCTCGGTTGGATTGGCTTTCTTTCTAGAAAAGACGTTGGCAAGCGTCTCGCTCATAGGGCCTCCTAATAGACTTGACTGGTTTTATAGGCCCAACCGCCCGAGTGATCCTCGGTTTAATCCAGATGGTAGGGCACTTTTGAATGATGATCCCACTTTCATCGTACCATTATGATCTTAAAAAAATGTGGATTTTTGGATCATGACGGAAGAGGTCACGGTTGATTGATTGCTCTTAAAATGCCAGCAGGCGCTTCATCAAGACGCAGTGAGATCACCGGCCAGCCCTTGGTTTCCGCATGCCTCTTTAGGGCTTGATCGGCATCAACGGCCACTGGGTTTTGAACGAGGTCGAGGAGGGGTCGGTCATTGTGAGAGTCGCTATAAAACCAACTGTTTTCCAAACTTTCCTGGTGATCATTGAGCCACCGCTGGAGCCTTTTGACTTTACCCTCTCTAAAACAGGGTTCACCTACATAGCGACCGGTGTAATGATCTTCAACTATTTCAGGGGTCGTCGCTATCAGATGATCAATCCCATAGAGCTCGGCAATCGGCGCTGTAATGAAGGCATTAGTTGCCGTGATGATCATGAGGGTGTGTCCTTGGGCTCGGTGGGCATGGAGGAGTTGACGAGCGGCAGGGAGCAAAATCGGCTGGATCAAATGATCAAGAAACGCCTTCCTCAAGGCCAAGAGTTCTGCCATCGGGTGTCGCGATAACGGGCTCAAAGCAAAATTTAAAAAGGCATCGATATCGAGGTTTCCTGCCTTGTAATCCTCAAAAAAACGGGTGTTCGCGGCCTCATATTCGACTGGATCAACCAGGCCACGCTGGACCAGAAAGGAGCCCCAGAGATAATCACTGTCGCCTGCTAAAAGGGTGTTGTCGAGGTCAAAGATTGCCAGAGTCACGAGATTCCTTTACATTCTTGGGTCACAAGGGGAGTGCGCTCTCCGCTGTCGTCTGTGATCCTAGTGGGTCATCTTATAAAGAACATGGGCAGCGGGGGGGTTACGCCTTCACATTATACATCTGGACGTCCTAGAGGCCTGGTTCAACCCATGATTGACCGCGACGGATATCGGCTCAATGTTGGAATCGTTCTATGTAACGATGAGCGTCGTTTATTTTGGGCGCGTCGGGTCGGTATGCGCTCATGGCAATTCCCTCAGGGCGGAATCAAGCGTAACGAGGAACCCGAAGAAGCGATGTACCGTGAGCTCTATGAAGAGGTCGGATTACAGAGTGAGGATGTTGAGCTGATTGCGAGAACCAGTGGTTGGCTGCATTACGATTTGCCCGAGCGCTATATCCGAAAGCGATCTTATCCCTTGTGCATCGGTCAAAAGCAGCTGTGGTTCATGCTTAAATTGGTTTCCCCCGAAAGTTCGATACGGCTTGATTGCTCGGTAAAGCCTGAATTCGATAGCTGGATGTGGGTGGACTACTGGCATCCAGTTGAAGACGTTGTCTATTTCAAGCGGGATGTTTACGAGCGGGCACTGACCGAGCTTAAGAATCACCTCGATCCAGCCCGTCCCCTATCCCACCCCAAAACGCAAACTTTGGCGGGCAGCAAGACTTAGCCCGTCGCTGATCCTTGTCGTTCTGTAAGACAGATTTGATCGTCAAGGTCGATTGCTCGAACGACGATGGTGTCGATGTCCCCCTGATCTTTTAGCATCAGCCATCGGTAACCCGTCGGTTTTTGATCAAGCCTGAAAGCGTCAGCTCCTGGCGCGAACTGGACACAGGTTGAAGGGGTCCCGAGCAATCTGAGGGATCCCCATAAAAAATCCATTTCCTGATGGATGTGACCAAACACCAAGCCACGAACCTTGGGTGATTCCGTGACCAAGTGTAGTAAGTCTCTCGAGTTCATCAACCGCATGCTGTCCATCCAGGGGCTCCCAGACTCAACCGGATGGTGGTGAAGGGCGATCAGCGCATAAGGCTCTTGGGCCTCGTTGATGATGCCCCGAAGCCGTGCTAGTTCATCCTGAGGGATCAAACCTGAAGGACGGTTCGGACTCGCTGAATTAATCCCGACAAGCTTCCAAGGCCCCAATTGATAGTGGCTGACAATGCCTTTTTCATCGTTCATGAGGTGTTGCGCCATGATCTTTGGGTCATCATGGTTTCCAGGAATACAGAGGCTAGGGAATGGGAGTCTTTGAAGCTGGGCCTGAAGCCGCTGATAGCATTGGGGTGAAGGATCTTCAGCCAGATCTCCGGTTAAAAGGAGGAGATCAGGAGGAGCGCCATCGAGAAGAGCACATGCAAGCGTCTTTAGAAAGCTTTCTTCGGTATTAACGCCTAGCAGTGTTCTTTCTGAAGGATCCCTTAGATGAAGATCCGTCAGCTGTAAGACCCGATATGCACCATTTTTGGGGTGGCCTTGAGGCATCAGGTCCTGCCCGGCCATGGATAAGGCTTAGTAGGCGAGAAGCGAGTGCACCGGGCGGCCACCTAGTTTTTGGCGCCCGCCAAGCGCTGCGAGTTCAATCATGAATGCGCAACTCACAATGTTAGCGCCAAGCTCTTCAAGAAGCTCGCAACTGGCCAGCGCGGTACCGCCGGTCGCTAAGAGATCGTCAATGACCAGAATCCTTTGACCCGGGGCGACCGCATCGGCATGAACCTCGAGGGTTGCACGGCCATATTCGAGCTCATAGGATTTAGATTTGACGTCATAGGGGAGCTTGCCTGGTTTTCTGAGGGGAATAAATCCAACCCCAAGCTGATAAGCGACGAGCGATCCAAAAATAAAGCCGCGGGCTTCCATGCCTGCAACGGCGGTCAGGTTCTCATGCTGAAAGGGTCGACAAAGGCCATCAATGGCTACTTTGAGCGCCTCTGGGTCCTTCATGACCGGCGTGATGTCCTTGAAAACAATCCCTGGAATAGGGAAGTCGTTGATGTCCCTAATGTGAGCGCTTATTCGGTCCATTAACCTAATCCTTCAATTTGAGGGATTTGAGACGGGCCGTAAAAGCTTCAATCGCTGCGAGGAGGCCCTCGGCATCGAGACCTGCCTCCTTTAGGACCTCTTCTCGAGTGCCTTGTTCAATGAATCGATCTGGAAGCCCTAAGGTCAGTAATGGCGTCCGCAGGAGAGCGGCATTGAGTACTTCGTTAACGCCATTGCCGGCGCCGCCGGGTATGGCATTCTCTTCTATCGTGACCAGCAGGTCGTGGCTTCGAGCCATTTCAAGGATTAAGGCTTCATCAAGTGGCTTTACAAAGCGCATATTGACCACAGTCGCGTTCAGCGTGTCACCGACTTCAAGGGCTGGGGTAACCATCGAGCCAAAAGCCAGAATGGCAATGGATTGTCCTTTCCGCCGGATCTCCGCTTTGCCCATCGGGAGCAGGCTCATGGTGTCTTCCACCAGGACGCCTGGGCCTTTGCCGCGGGGATAGCGAACGGCAGCTGGGCCATCGTGCATGAAGCCCGTATAAAGCATCTGACGGCATTCGTTCTCATCGGCAGGGGCCATGATCATGATGTTAGGAAGACATCTTAGATACGAGAAATCGAAGCTCCCTGCATGGGTGGGTCCATCAGGGCCGACGAGTCCTGCGCGGTCAATCGCGAAAAGGACGGGTAACCCTTGTAAAACGACATCGTGAATCAGCTGGTCATAAGCCCTTTGTAAAAAGGTCGAATAAATGGCTACAACGGGCTTGAAGCCTTCGCAAGCTTGGCCCGCAGCAAGGGTGACGGCATGCTGTTCAGCAATGCCGACATCGTAGTAGCGGTCAGGGAATCGTTGTTCAAATTCAACGAGGCCAGAGCCCTCCCGCATAGCAGGGGTCACCCCCAATAGCCGAGAGTCTTTCTCCGCCATGTCGCATAACCAAGATCCGAACACTTCGGTATAAGTGGGGGTTGAAGGTTTTGCCTTGGGGAGGTG
>JBEIRQ010000317.1:0-2458 GCA_040375885.1 Methylococcus sp. | reverse complement strand
GGGACATGGGCGACATAATTGGCGTTGAAGGGGTGCTGTTTAAGACCAAGACCGGTGAACTCTCCTTACGGGTGGATCAGGCACGCATTTTGACCAAGTCGCTCCGCCCTCTTCCAGAAAAATTCCATGGCCTCCAGGATGCGGAAACCTGCTATCGGCAACGTTACCTCGACCTCATCATGAACGAGGATTCCCGCAAGGTTTTTCTCCTGCGAAGTGCCATTGTTCGCCACATCCGTGAGTTTCTGGCAGCACGCGGATTCCTTGAGGTCGAAACCCCGATGATGCAGGTGATTCCGGGGGGAGCCAGAGCACGACCCTTCGTGACCCATCACAATGCCCTAGATATGGATCTGTATCTTCGGATCGCACCCGAGCTTTATTTGAAGCGTCTGGTGGTCGGTGGCTTCGAGCGCGTCTTTGAAATCAACCGAAGCTTTCGCAACGAAGGCCTTTCGACCCGACATAACCCTGAGTTCACCATGATCGAGTTTTATCAGGCCTATGCGGACTACCGCGACCTGATGGATCTCACCGAAGAACTCATGCGAACGATTGCCCTAGACCTGACTGGCGATACGCGCATTACCCATCAGGGAGAAATCTACGATTTGGGTCAGCCATTCCAGCGCATGACGGTCTTAGAATCCATCCTCCACTTCAACTCGGATATCACCGCCGAGGAACTCGCCACACTGGAAGGCGCGCGGACGATCGCAAGCCGCCTCCACATCACATTGGATGCGAGCGATGGACTCGGTAAAGTGCAGACCGAAATCTTTGAGAAGACGGTAGAGGATCGCCTCATGGCGCCGACCTTCATCACGGCGTATCCTGCTGAGGTTTCTCCTTTGGCCCGCAGAAATGATGAGGATCCCTTCATCACCGACCGATTTGAGTTTTTCATTGGTGGACGGGAACTGGCCAACGGCTTCTCAGAACTGAATGACGCCGAGGATCAGGCCGAGCGCTTCCGGAAACAAGCGGACAACAAGGATGCTGGCGATGAAGAAGCCATGCATTATGATGCGGACTACATTCGCGCACTGGAATACGGGATGGCCCCCACCGCAGGCGAAGGCATCGGCATTGACCGACTGGTCATGTTCTTTACCGACTCACCCTCCATTCGCGATGTCATTCTCTTCCCTCACATGCGTCGGGAAAGCTAAAAAAAGCCCGCGTTTAGCATCCGCGGGCCTTTGTCTCTCTCTTGGAGGAATCGCTCAGTCTGCTTTTTTCCCTTGCGCGTCCGCCTCAAGCGGCAAAAGAGGGATCTCGAAGCTCTTGAGAATGGCCTCGATTTCAGGGGCCTTCTTTTCGATCAGTCCATTGAGAAGCTCTTTTCGCTCCTTGTCAGGAATGCGAACTCCCATGGCCATTGCAAAATCAAACCTGAGCCCGGGCTCGGTCTGCATGGGCAAGGCCACAAGGGCGCCTGGCTTTTGCTTGACCAGATAGCCTGCAATGGGGCCCCAGATAATCACCATATCAATCTTCTTGTCCTTGAAGTCCTGCGCCAGAACCTGCGCCGTGTTCTGAGTAATATCGCCGGTCATGGTCTGATAAGGAATTCCTTGACCGATCAGGCCATGCCTCAAAAGCCAAGTCGTCCCTGGCGCGCCCCCATCGAACATCGCGACTTTTAACTTGCCTTTGACATCTGCCGGCAGCTTATCAATGTCAGCAGCTGCCTGAATCCCCTCCAGCGGTCCGCCCTTGGCATAGACCAAGGCATAGGTGGAGCGGTAATAGGGCCGGGTTGTGGCCGCAAGCTCAAACCCTTGCGGAACCTCAATGACAACGTCACACAGATATTCCTGAGAGTCCTCCGGCTTCATCTTCAGGGTATTTCGAATAAATCCGAGGCGCTGCGGAAACCACATGTACTCCAGCCTCTGACCGAGTTCCTTGGCAAAAAGCTCGGCAATTTTATTGCCGTATCCTCCACCATCCTTCTGCGTAAGTGGCGGATTATTCGGATCGGCACAAACCTTAAAACTTTTTTCTGCCTGCGCGTTTCCCGCCAGCAACAAACAGGCGGCGGCGAACAATACGCCCCTCAATCCTGTGCTTAGACGTAGCCTCATTCGATCACCTCAATGGTCGTAACACAACACCCTATAGGACGCCCGCCACCCGGCAGGGTTCCCCAAAAGAAAAGCCCCGACTGCGAACAGTCGGGGCTTTCTTCGCGTCTTTCGGGATCCCGAGGGATCCCTTGGACCATCGTCTTAGTTCGGCAGTGCGAACACGGTGAAGACGCCACCCAGCTTGGTGTGGGCGCCAAGGCTCTTGTATGCACCAACGGCGCCAAGACCTTCGCTGTCACCTTCAAGACCAGCGGCCATACCGACGCCAGCCCAGCCGCCGATACCTGACAGTACACCGACGTACTGCTTACCGTTGTACATCCAGGTGCTGACGTTACCGATGATGCCGGACGGGGTCTTGAACT
>JBEIRQ010000099.1:0-6226 GCA_040375885.1 Methylococcus sp. | reverse complement strand
GCTTTTGGGGACCTTGGCCCTGTTGCCCTTTCTAGGCAGTTCCTTCGTTCCAGAAATGATGGAGGGCAGTATTGTTCCTGGCATTAACCGGGTGCCAAGTATGTCGCTTCAAGAATCGATCAATCTTGAGTCGGAGGCGATGCGGTTGGTCGCGACGGTTCCGGGCGTTGAGCGGGTGGTCTCCCAGCTCGGAAGGAGCGAGAGCCCAACGGATCCTCAACCAGAACATGAATCAACCCCGATCGCGACGCTGAAACCAAGAGATCAAATGCCGGCAGGCTGGGACCAGAAACGGGTGATGGCAGCCATGAGGGAGGCCTTGATCGTGATACCGGGTATCCAGGTGGTGATGGCCCAACCGATTTCAGATCGGGTTGATGAAATGGTGACCGGTGTCCGCTCCGATATCGCGGTCAAGGTCTTTGGCGATGATCTTCAGCGCCTCAAGGAGACGGCGGATCAGATTATCAAGGTCCTCAACACCATCAAAGGGTCCTCCGATGTCAGGGTCGAACGTTTGACCGGGCAGGAATACCTCACCATCGATATTGATCGCCGCGCTATTGCGCGTCACGGTATCAATGTCGCCGACATCAACGAGGTGATTGAGACCGCCATAGGGGGCAAAGTGAGCACCACGATTTATGAGGGCGAGCGACGGTTTTCGGCGGTGGTTCGATTTCCAGCGTCTTTTCGCACCACCCCTGAGTCCATCGGCCAAATTCTCCTCAAATCACCGAATGGAGCCTTGGTGCGCCTTCAGGATCTTGCAGAGATTCGCCTTCTCGACGGCCCAGCCCAGATCAGTCGCGACATGGGCAAGCGTCGCTTGGTGATTGGCGCTAATGTTAATGGTCGCGATCTTGGTGGGTTCGTGACAGAGCTGCAAGCGGCGGTGGCCAAGGCGGTCGCGCTGCCTGAGGGCATGTATCTTAAATGGGGCGGTCAATATGAGAATCTTGAGCGGGCGACAAAAAGGCTGTCGCTGATCATTCCCTTGACCCTCCTTGCCGTCTATTTTCTTCTTTTTATGCTGTTTCAGTCCCTTCGGACGGCGGCCCTCATTGTCTTGATGTTGCCCTTTGCGTCCATCGGCGGCATTGTTTCGCTCTTCCTCAGCGGTGAATATCTTTCTGTGCCCGCATCGGTTGGGTTTATCACCCTTTGGGGTATCGCTGTTTTAAACGGTGTGGTCCTGATCACCTCGATTCGAAGCCACCGAATGTCGGGTAAAACCGTGGAGACCTCGGTCCGAATGGGGTGTATCGAGCGTTTTCGTCCCGTGATGATGACGGCAACGGTCGCTCTTTTAGGATTGATCCCCTTTCTCTTCGCCACAGGTCCAGGATCCGAGGTGCAGCGACCCCTGGCGATCGTTGTTATCGGGGGTCTTGTGACCTCGACGCTGTTGACCCTCGTGTTGATGCCGACCCTCTACCGTTGGTTCGAGGACCCTCATCTCGACTACTAAATCGAGATCAAACATGAATCTCTTCTTACGCGTCTTATGGCTCTGGGCCCTCCTCTTCACGGCCCTTCCCCTCAGGGCTTTGGAGGCCCCGGATCTTCAGCACCCGCCGATCAAGGAATGGCAGCAACAGCTCGACGATGCGGAGGCTCGGCTCAAGAGCGGCGATCTTCATGATGAAGATGCGGTGGCCCTTCGGGACCGCCTCCTCCTCCTTGATAGCCGCCTTCGGGAGATGCGGGATGCAGCCCTCGAGCGGGCCGCGCTGATCGGTCATGATCTTGACGCTTTGGGTCCCGCACCGAAGGACGGTGAGACCCCTGAAGCACCCCGCCTCTCAAGTCGCCGCAAAGCGCTTCAGGACCAAATGGCCGCGCAAGATGCGGGTGCCAAGGAAAGCGATCTTCTTTTATCACGGTTGTCACGGGTCCTCAGTGAGATCAAGTCGCTCCGCCGGGAACGTCTCACCCAGCGCATCCTGACCCGATCGTTTGGGACGCTCGACCCCCTTAACTGGCAACGAACGGTTCCTGAATGGCAGGATTTTGTTAGCACTGTCTTAAAGCCCCTTATGAAGGCGCTGGAAGGTGGGGCAGTGCTTCCGATGTGGCAAAAGCTTGGGGGGTGCATTGCCCTTCTCGTCCTAATCCTCCTTCGTTGGCGCCTCAGTGCAAGACGTTGGGCCCGGCGCCCTGATGGCAGCGCCTCGGTTCTACAAAAACTCTCCGATGCGGCCCGGTGTTTTGGGCTTTACCTCATTTTTCCCTTGGTTCTTCTGGGGTTTGAGATGCTCTGGGGTGCCACGCTCGGCCAAGATCTCGGGCTTCTCATCGACGATGTCGTTCTGGTGCTCGTGGGTTTTCTCTTGAGCCGGGCCATGATGAGGGTCCTTATTAGGCCAGACGACGCTCAAATGCGTCTTCTAGATCTCACCGACCCTGCTGCAAGCGTGCTTGATCTTGGAGCAACGGCGCTTCTAGGCTTACTGGCCACAGATCAGTTGTTAGCGACATGGTTCATTCAAGAGGATGTCTCTCCAGAGCTTCTGGCGACGGAACAGGTCGTATTCTGTCTCCTGATCACCGTGCCCTTATGGGGGTTGCTATCCGCATCCCTTTGGGATTCGACCCCAAAAGCATGGGGCTTTAGGGTGCTCAAGTGGATGCTGAGAGGGCTCACCATTGCGATTCCCCTGGCCACGCTCCTAGGTTATGTGGCTCTGGCGCGGCTCTTGGCGACCCATGGCGTTTGGACCTTTGGGCTCCTCTTTCTCGTTGGGGCGATGATTCGAATCGGGGAGCAGGCGATCGAGGCCGTCATGTTGCCCCACGCACGCCTAGGTCAAGGACTTCGGGGGTCCATGGGGCTGACTCAAGAAGATACGGAGATGCTGGTCTTCTGGTGGCGCGCCGTCCTTCGTTTCCTTGTCTTATTTCTCGGCTTTGGTGGCCTTCTATTGCTCTGGAGTGTCGACGCTAAGGATCTTTTGGTCCTTGGTATGGAGTTTCTAAACGGCTTTAGAGTTGGCCAGATCAGCATTCAGCCGACGGCCATCCTCTTGGGGGTCGTCCTCTTCGCTGTCTTTTTGATGACGACGCGGCTCATACAACGAAGCCTTGATCTTAGGATCTTCCCAAGGACTCGCTTGGATGTCGGGGCTCGCCATTCCATCCGCTCTGCGGTTGGCTATCTTGGATTTTCTTTGGCGAGCCTTCTCGGCGTTTCCGTGATGGGCATTGACCTATCGAGCCTTGCCATCATTGCAGGCGCCCTGTCGGTTGGTATCGGCTTTGGCCTTCAGAATATCGTCAATAATTTTGTCTCGGGTCTTATTCTCCTCATCGAACGACCGATCAAGACCGGTGACTGGGTGGTGGTTGGGGAATATCAGGGCTATGTTAAAAATATCAGCGTCAGAGCGACTGAAATCACGACCTTCGATCGAGCGTCCGTGTTTATTCCCAATTCCAGTTTGATTTCGGGCTCGGTGCTGAATAGAACCCATACGGATCGATTAGGGCGGGTGATTTTGCCACTCAAGGTGGATCCCCTTGTCGACCCCGAACGGGTCGAAGGGATACTGATCGACATAGCCGCGGCCATTCCTGAGATTAAGAAGACGCCCCCCCCGCGCGTTTTTTTCACCGCCCTTGATGAAACGATGTTGGCGCTGGAGCTCGTCGCACTGGTCCGCGATGTGGAGGGGGTCAAAGAGGTGACGAGCCAACTCCTTCTTGAGATTCATCGGCGCTTCCAAGGAGAAGGCATCGGGTATCGAGCCGCACCCGATAAAGAGGTGGCGGTGATGTTTCAAGAGAACCAGATGAAGGATTTTCTTCAAAGCCTTAAGGGCTGACCTCCTCCCTTATCGGCCGATCTTTAGGCTGAAGCTTGAAGGAGCTCTTTGGTTAGATGCGGCTTAATGAGGTCCAACATGGGGCCGTGCAATTTGGGGTTGGCGCAGACAATACTGCCGTTTTCGAAATAACGATCGCCCCCTTCAAGGTCGCTTACGAGGCCACCGGCTTCTTGGATCAAAAGGACGCCGGCCGCCATATCCCATTGATTAAGACCGATTTCCCAGAAACCATCCAGTCGGCCTGCAGCGACGTAAGCAAGATCCAACGCCGCCGATCCCGCGCGGCGAATGCCGGCAGCATCCTTCAGAAGGCTTTTTAGCATGCCAAGATAGGCATCCAGATAGCTCTGATCTTTAAAAGGAATCCCCGTGCCGAGGAGGGCGCCGGTGAGGCCTTTCTGGGGAGTAACCCGAATTCGCCGATTATTGAGGGTGGCGCCAGCGCCGCGAACGGCGGTAAAGAGCTCCTGTTTGACGGGGTCATAAACCACACCGCGTTCCACTTTCCCGCGATGAAACAACGCGATGGACACCGCAAACTGCGGAAAACCGTGGAGAAAGTTGGTCGTTCCATCCAATGGATCAATGACCCAGACAAAGTCGCTCGATTCGGGGCCCTTAAAACCATGCTCCTCGCCCAGGACCGCATGACCTGGATAGGCCTTTTGAAGAATACCGGTAATCTCAAGCTCCGCTTGACGATCGACATCACTGGCGAAATCGTTGCGGCTCTTCGTGGTGATATTGAGGAGATCCACGCGATCCATGGCTCGGACGATGATGTCGCCCGCCCCACGTGCCGCCCGGACTGCCATATTGAGCATGGGGTCCATAGTTATCTTTTTTATCTGGTAGGGGTTCGGCGTCCAATGAAGGGCAAAGCGCTTGACACCTTGGAACCAAACGACAAGGTTAACAGACTTCTGCTATATTTTTGAGCCTTCAGCCGACGAAGCCTCTCCCATGCACTCTCTTTCAAACGTCAGGATCGTGATGGTCCATACGACGCACCCCGGTAATATCGGAGCGGCTGCGCGGGCGATGAAAAATATGGGACTGACCGATCTGGCGCTGGTTTCCCCAAAATTCTATCCCAGCGAAGAGGCAACGGCACGGGCTTCTGGGGCGGATGATCTTCTTGATCAGGCCACCGTCTATGAAACCCTTGAAGAGGCGATCGCCGACCGCACGCTGGTGGTGGGTGCCAGTGCAAGGCTTCGGAGTATTCCTTGGCCACAGGTGGATCCTAGGACCTGTGCAGAGCGGGTCGTTAAGGCGGGTCAGAAAACAGCGATCCTTTTTGGGCGTGAGAATTCTGGGTTGACCAATGAGGAGCTGGAGCGCTGTCATTACCTCCTCCACATCCCAACCCATAGCGAATATACGTCATTGAATGTGGCCTCAGCGATTCAGGTTGTGGCGTATGAACTCTGTGTTGAGGCTCAGACCCCAAGATCTCAAGAGGAGGCCAATCTGAACATTAATTTCGCGACAGGCGAACAGATGGCCTCATTCTTCAGTCATCTTGAAGCTGTCCTGACCGAGAGTGGGTTTCTTCATGAGCGAAAGCACGAGGCGTCGATCATGCGCCGACTAAGACGGATCTTTAATCGCTATCAGCTTGAAGAAGGTGAGCTCCATCTTCTTCGGGGGATTTTGACCAGCGTCCAGCGCCAGCATAAAAAGCCCTGAGGCTATCCTAGAAGCCGGGCTCGAGAAAATCAGGGGGTTTAGGCGCCGGCGGTTCGACATCATCAGGCTCAAGGGTGTCTTCACCGATCGGTTCGATGAAATCAACGGCCTCTTCAAGCCCCGCATCAAGATCTTCAGGAGCGCCTTCCTCCATCGCGGGTGTTTGAGGGGTTTCGGAAGGTTTTTCAACCGCCTCCGGGCGGGCAGGCGTCGGGGGTAGTTCTTCGGCCTGAGCCGGTATCTCCTTTTCTTCAGATGCTTTAGGGATTTCTGTGACCGCGGGTGGCGCAACCATTGGTTCTGGAGTCACGGGACCTAAGGCGGTTGGTGGCGTTATTATTTGGGCGGGCTCTTCCTGGGTAAGGAACGAGCGGTCAAACCCCCAAAGACCCAGCCAGACGAGGGTCAAAATGAGGGTAAACCTAAGCCAAGGTCGCATGATGAGGGTTCAAAGCGTCTGGAGCCAGGTGAAGGGCCAGCCAGACCGTATGTTGGTCTTTGGCGGTCTCGGTGACCCGATGCCGGATCCCTCTAGGAATGAGGAGCGCATCGCCTGTTTCGAGAGATACCTCTTCCTCCTCTCCCTCAAGGCAAAGCCGAGCGGATCCCTTTAAGATTAAGACCCACTCATCCTCGTTGCCTACGAGCCATTCCCCATCAGGGGTCTGGTGGCCGAGCGATAGAATCCGCTCGAGCCTTAGCCCGGG
>JBEIRQ010000337.1:0-2304 GCA_040375885.1 Methylococcus sp. | reverse complement strand
GAAGCTTTTCTCCTGGTGAGCGGTTGAACGATAAATCAATAATAATGGCCGATAGCCTCATTTGGGGATCGCTAAGGTTCTTTTTATTAAGATGACTGACAGGGACATTCGTGGGGCTGATCGATTCCTCTTTGGTTAAGGAGCAATAACAAGCCTTCGAAGCCTCTTTGATCGTTTCACCAACCCTTAACATGTCCATTAAGACCTTTTTGCTGGGATGCCGGCGCTCCTTAAGGGTAGTGTGAATGGTATAGGCCATCATCTCATGCACATGGCTATCGATCTGGCGAGCGATCTCCAGCGACTTCCTATCGATCTGATCGATGGTTTCGTGTAATTGTTGGGCGTTTGAGTTCTTGATGTTCGCGGAAATAAGCCCTGGGACGGTCAGGTAGTAATAGACCCCAATCATGCCACTCAGGATGGTCATGACCATCAGGATATAAGCTATCGTGTGGATGTTATCGTCAAACTGGAACCCGCAGTGGAGGGTGCCAATGACCAGGAGGGCTGTGCCTAGATAGACGTGTGCCGATAACCAACGGGTGAGGCTATAGCGGGTTCCTGTGTATTGACGTTTTCTGACCCCGAACCAGACCAGCCAGAGGATAATCAAGCCGCCAATGGTGCCGAGGGTATAGCCTAACCAAGAGTTCCCGCTCGGGGGGCCGACAGGGTCGTCCACCACATAGAGGAAGATGGAAATAAAGCAGAGGCCCAAGGCAATCTTGAGGTAGAGAAATTGGTCCTGACGGATGAAAGAACGGTTCATCAGATTTCCTTTTAGGCCATCTTCAATGGTTCAGGTGCGATGCTTCAAATATCCTGACCAGTTGATCAGGGCTTTTGCGAAGCGCTGCGCCGGTTGGACAGGCTTGAACACATGCGGGTCCTGATGCCTGATGGACACAAAGATCACACTTGACCGCTTTCTTACTGGTCGTCCCATCATGCAAGTGTTCTGTCTCCTGCCCTGGGGGACGACCTTTCCCGAACAACAGCCAGGACAATAAAGAGGTGGGTTCTTGTGGTTTTGCAGCCACCAGCTGAACGACGCCAAAGGGGCAATTAGCGACACAGTTGCCACAACCGATGCAGGTGTTGGCGTTAATGCTGATATCACCGTCGGCTTGCCGACTGATCGCATCCGGCGGGCAGTCCTTCATACAGCTCGGGTCATAACAATGGCGACAGGCCACCGGCACATGAATGGTCGCAAAGGTGTCGCCAGCTTTACGATTCAATCGAGAGATACCGCCGTGCGTTTCGGCACAAGCCTTCTCACAGTTGTCGCAACGGACACATAAGGCTTCATCGATCACTAAAACATTCGTGCCTTCGACGACCCCGGTCTCATCCAGAAAACTGATGACTGCACTGGTATTGGTTTCAGTGCTCTTTTGTTGCTCCTTGAGGAGCATGTTTCTCGCCCTTCGCTCTGCAGCATGTTGGATTGAGGGGTATCTGGCGAGGACAGCCATGAGTTTGCTGGCATCGAGCTTCAGAATTTCGGTGCGAGAAGTGGTGGTTGCGGTATCGAGACGGTTACCGCCCAGGAAAATCTCATCGTTGCCAAACCACTCCCCGGTGGATATGAGATGCTGAACCTGCGTTTTTCCTTCGAAATCACGGGATAAGGTGATGGCGCCATTCCTGACGATATAAAACGCGTCGGTGACAGAGCCTTCTTGATAGACGACTTGGCCGGCCTTGAGACTTAATAATTCGACATCTCCTGCAAGCGCATCAAAATGCATTTCGTTGATATCTTCAAGGACAAAGTCTTCAGGCAGGAGGGTGACAAAGGAACGCAGGAGAATGCGGCGGGTGAAGATGTGATCAATCGTTTTTTTGATGGAATCGACACTATTGAACAACTTCTGAGACGCTCTTAAAGGGGTCTCTAAAAGGACCGTGTCCTCCACAGCAATTGCCCAAATATCTTGAGGAAGACCGGATTTGATGCTGGTGAGGCCCTGAAGGCTACCCACTGTGTAGCGATAATTACGTTCAGAGGCATTGCCATTACGGCTTAAGGCCAAAGACCCCTTGAGGATCGCAGAGATCCCTTGAGCATAATCGCCTGGTTTGTAAAAGACTTCACCGGCCTTTAGAAACAAAAGCTCACTTTCACGAACGTATTCACGGAGAACAAGCGTAGTGACCTCCGAGAGCATAGGGACATTGGTCTTCAAGTCAGCCAGTGCCTCTTTGACGCCCCGATAATCGGGTAAGTTCTTAAGAACGTCTTCCAACAAACCCTGGTCGGCAGGGTCGATGGTTCGCCCTTCGATAAATTCAATG
>JBEIRQ010000275.1:0-2927 GCA_040375885.1 Methylococcus sp. | reverse complement strand
TTCAGGAATGGTCGGCGTCCTGGCCATGATCCAGACATAATCTCTCGCTTCACGACCGATAATGGTCTCTTGGTAGTCTGGTGAAAGATAGACAATCCGATAATCCGATTTAAAGGGCCACATAAATTGCATCCCCCAGATCGCATGATCTTTTTGATCCTTTACAAAGCCCTTGGGTTCATAGCGTTTGATCGGTCCGGTTGGCTCCCCCTCATGAAAGGTGAAGGTAGTTGCTATGGTGCCATCTTCATTGAGTCGGTAAGACTCAATCGCATTGGTCGCCCCCTTCTCGATGAAGGTTGGAATGTTCGCAATTACATACCAGTCGCCCATAAATCGAGGCAGATCGACGTCTTTAGCGAGCCCTAAGGGTGCCTTAGTCGGGGTGGTGCAGGCGGAGAGTAAGGTCAACACCATCAGGACGAAATTTCCGGTCTTTTTCATGGCGTTTTAAGATCCCCAAGTCGATATTGTAGGATATGCCCCCCCTCGAGCCGAGAATCAAGAGCAACCCAATCCCCATTATCGGCATACCAGAGTTCCATATCGAATTCACGGGTCTTTAGGTGATAGCGATTGGCGGTCATTTCACTCCCTTTTACGGCAACGCGGTCGCGCCCTTTGGGAGTAATATCCACATCCAAATAGGCACCGGTTTGAGGATTCAGTAGCCGAGACTGTTTCAGCATCTGAGGGTTCCAGTAGGCAAAGGTCATGATGCAGGCAGGAAGGGTTTCTTGGTCAAGGTTCCGCTTCAAAAGAAATTCATTGCCCTTGGTTTGTCCTTCAACTGAAGAGTCCTTCCCATTGTCATGCGTTGATGCCTTGAGGGAAGTCAGGCAGTTCTCCTGCCAGGTCTCATTCGCTTGATGTTGATAGCGGTAGGCATTAATCATCAGAAATTTGACATTAAAAGCGGCCTCGCTGTGGACCTGCTTCGCCGTTTCTAAACGATCAACACGAAATACGTGTTGCCCCACAGGATCTCCATCCAGAAAGACCTTGAAGTCGAAGACTTGTTGCTGTGAAGGCGGGGAAGCCATCGCTGCGACATGACCTAATAAGAGAAGGGTTTGTAGGGCGATAACGTTTAAGAGGATCGTTTTCATGGCTTTTGCCGAGGTCGTCTTGGAATAAAAGCACTGGTTGATTCAATATAGGATGAATAATCAGGGCGGCGAGACTTGAGATCATCTTCAAGCATGGGGACCCCTGAAAACTTCATCAAGAGCCACGTCATCAATGCTGGGGAAAGGATCATCCACAAGGGGGCACCGGCTGCGAAAGCCAAGATCCAAAAACCCCACCAGAGAAGGGCCTCGCCGAAGTAATTGGGGTGACGGCTATAGCGCCATAGTCCCTGATTAAGAACCCCACCCCCCGGATGCCTGGCCTTGAACGTCATTATTTGTTGATCGGCGATCGTCTCAAATAAGAGGCCAAAGACAAAAATGCTCATACCGATGAAGTCAAGGAATCTGAGAGGCTCCTTCGAGATGAGGACAGGAAGGATTGGAAGCGCAATCAAGAAAGCCAGCACGGCCTGAAAGATGAAGATGATCCCGAGGCTCTTTAGCCAGAACAGGGGCTCATAGTTTTGACGAATCTTCTGGTAGCGTCGGTCTTCTTTATGTCCCCAGTGACGAATCGTAATGTAGGCCGATAGTCGAATAGCCCAGAGTCCCACCATAATCAGTGCCGGGAGGGCTCTTGGTCCCCGACCTGTATCGGCGGCATACCACCATAGAAGGAGGGCCGCAAAAATAAAAATCGACCAAAAACTATCAACAATACTGACGTCCTTCTTGATTACGCTGATCACCCAAGTCAGGGTGGCCATACCCATCAGAAGGGCGAGAACGCTGAAGGCCATGGTCCAATCGATCATCATCTTTCTCCCCTAGGCTGAGTTGTGGCGTCAAATTCATAGCGTTTAGCGAGGATAAAAAGCACGGGCATAATGACCGCCCAACCACAACCAATGATCACCAGGCTCATGAAGGGGTCTGACAGTGTTAACCCGCCGAGATGCATCCCACCCAACCAGGCCAGCGGTCCCCCGAGCATCCCAAGGAGTGCGCTGAGCCAAAGGTGATTTTTTAGCCAGCTAAGAGACTGATTTAAGGTTGTTGCGAAAGCGAGCCAAAGGGTCAGGATCCAGATAGGAACGGATTCAGGATGAGAGGATTCATAATGGACCCATTGCTGATGGGTCAGGATGCTCTCCCAAGCAGCGCCAATGACACCGGTCATAAAGACCAGCTTCAGTTCGCGTCCTCGATGCGGGGATACCCTTAAGTGCCAGCCAACCACCAAGAGACTGACCACCACGCCTAGAAAAGGGCGTCCATTAGCCGCACCTAAAATGGATGCAAACCATGCGGCTTCATAAAGCATGAAGTTTACGAGGGCGCTCATGACAATGTCTTCATTTTTTAATTAGGCTTTTTTAAAAAGATAATGACCAATTGGCCATTCATCGCCTTTTTTGTAGCCAAAAAGCTCTGCACAAGCCATAAAGAAGATGCGCCACGGATCCACCAGGTTTGTGTCGCCGAAGGCCCGTAAGTCGCTTCAAGGATCGGCCACAACTCAGTCCGGTGTTGGTCCATATTTTGGAGCCAGGCATTGGCTGTTTTTTCGTAATGACGGCCACTCCACTGCCACCGCTCGACCAATTCGAGTGGGGACTTGAAGGAAATGGGAAGGTCATAAGAAGGCATCATTCCCCCAGAAAAGAAATACGACCCCATCCAATCTGATTCATCTTGCACGGTAAAGAGATAGGGAAGATCTCGGTGGCAAAAGACATGCATGAAAAAAAGACCTTCAGGTTTTAGCCAGGTCGCTATCTTTTGGTAAAGAAGTGGCCAATTCCGCATGTGTTCAAACATTTCAACGGAGACAATCCGGTCAAAAGTCTCCTC
>JBEIRQ010000277.1:0-2899 GCA_040375885.1 Methylococcus sp. | reverse complement strand
CCCCAAGAATATTGGACACGTGATGCCCGACATCCTCCTCATCCGCCAGGACCCCATTGGCTTTCCGATAGCGCCCACGATGCCTCCCCGTGATGACCAGGATTCCCTCACCCCCAGCCCCATGGGCCGGCTTGATGACAAAATCATCATGTGGCGCTAACAAATCTTCAAGCGTCTCGATCTGATGAATCATCTCGACGACACCGAAAAGCTCAGGAACAGCAATCCCCGCCTTTACCGCCAAGGCTTTCGTCAGCAGCTTGTTATCGACTAAGGGGAAATTTCGGCGGCTGTTATAAGGGAGGATGAAGTCCGCGTTGCGCTCATTTAGCCCCATGACGCCCAATTGGCGTAATCGATTCCAAGGTAGCCAGGCGCGTTCCATGGCGAACGGCTTTAGGATCTGAGAGCCGAACGAAAACGCCACAGCTCCGTGAGCCGGTAGCCCGTGTACCTGCCCAAAAGCAGCGTCATGGCTAGAACGACCAGGAGTAACTCAGGAAAGACGAAGATGAGGTGCTCTAGCCACTGGCTACTCATGCAGAGATAGCCAAGAGCGGCCACCATCAAACTTCCAAAACCCTGAGCCATGGCCTCAGCTGGACCCATTTCCTCCCAGAGCAAGGACATGCGCTCGATCGTCATCGCCAAAATCACCATGGGAAAGAGTGCGACGGAAAGCCCACGATCAAACCCAAGCTTGTGACTGACGACACTGATGAATGCCATCAGGATGATCACGATGATCAACACCGAGGCCAGCCTTGGCACCAGCAATAACTTCAGGTATTCAAGATAAAAGCGGATGATCAGCCCCAGGAACACGAGGACACAGAAAAGCACCATCCCCCAGATTAATTCCGTCTCCCGAAAGGCGAGAGAGATCAGGATCGGCATAAAGGTCCCAAACGTCTTTAATCCGACGACATTTCGGAGCACAACAATAAGAAAGGCCCCTATCGGGACCATCAGAAGGACTCGATAAACGTTCTGCACGCTGACCGGCAAACTGAAAAGCGAATACTCCATCAGCCTCGAACCCATCTTGCGAGCGCGCTCCTCCGCGACCAAGGTTCGGTCCTGTGCCCGCCGTGATACCGAGAACTCCACTTTAGCGTTCTTAGCGCCCGACACATTAAGCACCGAATCGTTGCCGATGTGCCAAAGAACACCGCCTTGAGGGAGCCCCGGCTCGCCGGTCCAAGGATCAAGACTCACCCAAAGACGGCCATCGAAGATTTCAAGCCACGGCTTGAGCGCGCCATGATTCATGCCATCCTGGAGCACCAAGACCTGGGCTGGCCTCGACGACACATTGGCCATCGCCAGAAGATCACTGATCAGCCGCACCCAGTCATCATCGTTAACAACCCCCTGACGCAATAGGAGGACGTTGGGGTCCGGCGACTGCGCATTCAAGCGGACCAGTAACTCACGAACGAACGTCCTGGCATCTGCCGACTTTTTAAGTACATCGCCTATCAGACCCTTGGCCGCAGAGGCCAGGGCTTCCTGAAGTTGTGGGACAAAGACAGGAGGCGCTGTGTTCGCCTGCGAGGGGGCAGACTGAATCGAGGGGTCCCTCGAGAGGTTAATCCGGTAATAAAGGACCTGATGCCCATTCACCTCACGGACAGCCCACTCAGCCGCTCGATTCAATCCGTCATCTTCTGTGGTCAAACCATAGTGGCCTGAGACGAAACTCTCATCAACGACGGTAAACCCACCCGGCTGTCGCGGGATATAAAAACGTACCTTGATCGCCGCATCCTTGGGGGCCTTGAATTCAATCCGGGCCTCAACGGTCCAGACCTCGGCCTTTTCGGCCGGCATCAATGGCAGTCCGAGGCGTGTCACCTTGAACCAACAGAGGCTGACCCCGATCACGATCAGCAATAACGCCAAGAGTTTTACATGAAGGCCGCGCATCGATCTTTCCGATAGGGATAGTCATGCACCGCCAGCAATATCTGTCGCATTAGGGCTTTGGGTGCCTGGACAGGGATGCGCAAGGATCGTTTTCGGCTTTGAATAGGAAAGTCGCCGAAGAATCAACCAAGGCCACATCCGTCAGAAAACTCCTGCCGAGCAGAATCGGATAATTAAAATTACTCCGATCGTTGAGCGTAAATTCCGTCTCATGTTGCCGTCCGTTCTTGCAGATCGTCAACAAGACGACATCTCTCATGGAGGAGTGAGCCTGGCGCTCCTTGATCACCGCCGTCCTGACCAAGGGTCGCTCAATCACTAAAGGCGCCTCACCCTTATCCGCAGAAAACCGAAACCGAACCCACTCCGCACCTTGCTGCTTAAAATGCTCCACATTACTGGCGTGAACCGAAGAGGTCTTGGCGCCGGTATCGAGCTTCGCGGTCGCCTGCAGATTCGCCGGCAAAAGAAAGACACTCTCAAGCCACCCCATCACGACCTTTTCATGCGGCGCTCCCTCGGCCCAACTCAGCCGGCTCTGCCCGATAAGGCCTAAAAAAAAGAAGGCGATTAAGGCAAGAAGTAACCGATTCGTGGTCATCGCCGCCTCTGGTGTGAACGAGGAAACCTTTAAGAGGGGAGAAGGGCTCTTCAAGTTCAAGGCACTAAAGAACCCCAGGGAGATTATTTATTGATCCACCGGAACGGTGAGACCTTTTTTCTGACTCGCATAGAAGGCAGCGATGTCTTGCATATCCTTGTCATCCAGCGTCGAAGCAAAACCCATCATCATGGGATTGGTGCGCTTGCCGGCCTTGTAGTCCTTAAGGGCACGAATGAGATAGCTTTCGTATTGACCCGCCAGACGGGGGAACATCGTGTTCTCAGAATTGCCATCTTCACTATGACAGCTCGCACACACTGCGGCCTTGCCGCGACCTGCTTGCGGGTCCCCAGTGACCGGGAGGCT
>JBEIRQ010000332.1:0-2336 GCA_040375885.1 Methylococcus sp. | reverse complement strand
TTCGTGGCCATTTGAAGGCCCTATCACTCCTCATCGGAGGCCTCGGCAACCTCGGGTTTTCATCGGAAAGCCTCGCTGAAATACTCTCCATCAAGGAGGTCGCCGATGGCGTTTATGTCCACCAGGGTAGCCACCACCTACCTAACCCTCAAAATCATGGGGAGATAGCCAACATCGGCTTTATCGTCGGCAACCGATGTGTCGCCGTCATCGATACCGGGGGCAGCCAAGAACAGGGGCAACGCCTTAAAGCGGCTGTAAAGGCCACGACAGAGACTCCTATATGCTACGTGATCAACACCCACGTCCACCCGGACCATCTCTACGGGAATCGGGCCTTCAAATCCAAAGGCGTTGAATTTATAGGCCACTATCGACTGGCCAACGCCATGGCCATGAGGGCCCCTTATTACCTTTCGCAAGCTAAGGATCAACTGGGATTAACCCTCAACCCCGAAGACTTCGTCCCCCCGGATATTGAGGTTCGCGACACCCTCGACCTTGATCTAGGCGGAAGGACGCTGCACCTGACTGCACAGCCAACGGCTCATACCGATAACGACCTCACCATCCTTGATCTTAAATCAGAAACTCTTTGGCTTGGGGATCTGCTCTTCATGGGCCATCTCCCGGTCATCGACGGCAGCCTTCTTGGCTGGCTGAAGATCATCGATCAGCTGCCCTCGATCACGGCTAAAAGAGTGATCCCTGGACACGGCCCCATCACGGCCCTCTGGCCTTTGGCTTTGGCCGGTGAAAAGCGCTATCTTGACAGCTTGGCTCATGACATCAGAGCCGCCCAGAAGGCCAACAAGACTATCGAACAGGCAATGGATGAGATCGGCCGGGAGCACCGGGCCGACTGGCAGCTTTTTGACGACTTTCACCGACGCAACATCGCTTCAGGCTTCGCCGAGCTCGAATGGGAAGACCCGAGCCCCGAACCCCCCATACAAAACCCAGGGAGATCTAACCCATGAAGACCCTCATTATCCGCATCCTACTGACCTTCACCCTCCTCAACCTTTCAGGCCTCCCGCTTTTAGCTCAGGCCGAGGGTGAAGATGAAACCCAATGGACCTCAAAGCTCAAAAATCAATTCTTCGGTGATCGGCCTATTAGCGAGGATCATGAGACGATTGAGATCACAGCGCCTTATCGCGCCGAGGACCCCGCGCTGGTGCCCATTCAGATCACCAGCAAGTTTCCTCAGACGGAGGCCCAATTCATTAAAAAGATAACGGTCATTATCGATCACAATCCAACCCCTTTTTCGGCGTCGTTTGAGTTCACCCAGGAGAGCGGCAAAGCCGATATCGCGACCCGCATGCGCGTCAATGCCTACACCTACATCCGCGCCATTGCTGAAACCAACGATGGCAAACTGCACATGGCCAAGGCCTTTGTGAAAGCGAGTGGTGGGTGCTCCGCGCCGATCGGGACCGACAGTGAGGATGCCAAGGCCCGGTTTGGAAAAATGAAGTTCAAATTCGATCAGGACAAGCCAAGCTTGGGATCAGCTAACCCCGTTCAACTGTTGATCAGCCATCCAAATATCACCGGCATGCAGATGGATCAAATCAGCCGCATGATTCAACCGGCCCATTATGTGACTGACGTTAACGTCAGCTTCGATGGCAAGCCGGTACTGAGCGTCAAGGGGGATATTGCCCTCAGCACGGACCCAAACTTTAGGTTCTACTTTAAGCCTGAAAAAGGGGGCGAACTCCATGTCGACTTCAAGGATAACCTTGGCCAGCAATTTTCCGCCAACCAATCGGTCGATCCTTGACCCTAGAAGGCCCCCTGCAATGCGCCGGCGGCGCCCCCACTCTCAGGGTGCCGCTTTCTTTAACTTACGGGCATCAAGCCACTCGGACAGTTGCTGGGTGAGGACATAGAAGACAGGGACGAATGGGATCGCAACCAATGTCGATGCCAGCATCCCGCCAAAGACCACCGTTCCAATAGCCTGCTGGCTTGCGGCGCCAGCACCGCTGGCCTTCAAAAGAGGCACCACGCCAAGGATGAAGGCAAAGGACGTCATGATGATGGGCCGAAACCGCTTCCGTGTGGCCTCAACGGCCGCATCGACAATCGAGTGGCCCTCAGCACGCAGCTCCCGGGCAAACTCAACCACCAGAATTGCGTTTTTACTGGCGAGGGCTATCATCAGAACCAAGCCCACTTGGGTGTAGAGGTTGTTGTCAAAATTTCGGGCGATCAGGGCCAAAATCACCCCGACCAAGGCCATCGGCACAACCAAAATGACCCCCAGCGGGGAGATCCAGTTTTCGTATTGGGCCGCAAGGACCAGAAAAACCAACAGCAAGGAC
>JBEIRQ010000267.1:0-2980 GCA_040375885.1 Methylococcus sp. | reverse complement strand
CGCTTTGACTTCTTTGATGCTGATGAGCCGGGTTCTTAAGGTCATCACCGGTTGAAGCCCTTCATCACTGGCGCTCCGTTTGGGGAAGGGAGATACGCCATAGATGGAGATCCCGGGTCTGATCCATTCTCGAACGGCCTTTTCCCATCCGAGGATGCCGGCAGAATTAGCCACGCTGGCCTCTTCAGGATGAGTTGAATGAATGTGTTCAAAGAGGGAGAGCTGGCTTTGGGTGAAGCTATCTTCTAGGTCATCGGCGTTGGCCAGATGAGACATTAAAGGAATCGGTTGCTCGATGGAGGAGCACGCCCTTAACCTTTGAAGGATGTGCTGAAATTCGTCGGGCAAGATACCCAGGCGGTGCATGCCGGTATCGACCTTAAGCCAGATTCTGATGGGGGCGGGGACTTGTATCCGCTCCAAAAGGTCCACCTGCCAGGCGGAATGAATGACAGGTTCAAGCCCCAAAGCGGCATGGGCCTTTAGTTCATCTTCGTTGAAAAAGCCTTGAAGGATTGCGATTCGATGGGTGATGCCGGCTTCCCGGAGTTCGATGGCACCATCGGTTCTTGCAACGGCAAATGCATCGACCCCGGATAGGGCTAAAGTTTTAGCGACCAAGACCATCCCATGACCATAGGCATTCGCCTTGATCACCGCCATAATGTTCGCCTTGGGTGCGACGTCTCTTAGCCGCTGAACATTATGTCGGAGCGCGCCATGTCTGATCAGAGCATGAGCCGCGCGGGTCGGATCAGTAAGCGTCACCGGCATAAGGATCGTGAATAAAGTTCTCGAAACGGGTGTACTGGCCTAGGAAAGTCAGGCGGGTTGTTCCAATAGGACCGTTACGCTGCTTGGCGATAATGATTTCAGCCGTTCCCTTATCGCTGGTATCTTTATTGTAGACCTCATCCCGATAGATGAAGACGATCAGATCTGCATCCTGTTCTATTGCGCCAGATTCACGAAGATCGGACATCACAGGGCGTTTATTAGGGCGCTGCTCCAAACTGCGATTAAGCTGTGACAGCGCAATAACCGGCACATTCAGTTCCTTAGCCAAGGCCTTCAAGGACCTAGAGATATCGGAGATTTCATTCACGCGGTTTTCAGCGCCTGGGGACTGCATAAGCTGAAGATAGTCAAGGACAATGAGGCCTAGTTGACCATCGTTTTCACGCGCTAGACGCCGGCAACGGGCCCGTACTTCGGTGGGCGACATCGCTGGGGTATCGTCAATATAAAGCTTGGTTTCAGAAAGAATGGTCATCGCGGAGGTGATTCTTGGCCATTCGTCATCTTCGAGCTTCCCGGTCCTGACGTGATGCTGATCAATGCGGCCAAGGGATGAAATCATTCTCATGGCCAGCTGTTCTCCGGGCATTTCCATACTGAACACAGCGACGGGCACCTGTTCCTTGATTGCCACATGCTCTGCAATGTTCATCGCAAAGGTGGTTTTGCCCATGGAGGGCCGACCCGCCACGATAATGAGGTCCGAAGGCTGCATGCCTGAGGTCATTTCATCAAAATCACTGAAACCGGTACTGGCCCCTGTGATCGATCCTTCCTTGTGGTAGAGCATCTCAATGCGGTCGATGGCTTTACTGAGGAGGGGTCGAATTGAGGTGAAGCCGGTTCCCTTACGACGGTATTGGTCAGCGATCCGAAAGACGGTCTGTTCCGCTGTTTCAATCAATTCGACGGTCTCACGACCTTTGGGGTTGAATGCGAGATCGGCAATGTCATTGCCGGAGGTGATCAGCTGACGAAGGATAGATTTTTCCCGAACGATCTCGGCATAGGCCATGATATTGGCGGCGCTAGGGGTCTCTTTAGCGAGCGTTGCAAGATAGGCAAGACCCCCACATTCCTCAAGCCAGCCTAGTTTTTCAAGGGACTCCGAGAGAGTAATGACATCGAGCGGCGACTGCTTTTCAGCCAGAATTTTGATGGTCTTATAGATGACCTGATGGTCGCGTCGGTAGAAGTCCTCCTCCACCAGATAGTCGGCCACCTTATCGAAAGCCTGCTTATCGAGCATTAAGGCGCCGATCACTGATTGTTCGGCCGATACTGAGAAGGGCGGCACCTTCAGAGATTCAATGGTTTCTGTACTTTTTCGGGCGCGTTCAGCCATGATCAGTGCGTCGCTGGGGGAAGAGGGGTTGAGGCCGCTGGGTGTTTTTGACCCTCGCTGATCCTTCGGATTAAGGAGGTGGTGGAGTGACCCTCGACAAACGGCAAGATTTTGACTTCACCCCCCGGGCCAAGACACTCCGATGACCTGCGATGTGAGAGATGTCGGTGTAGTCGCCGCCTTTAACGAGAATATCGGGTTCGAGATGATCGATAGAACGTTCGGGGGTGTCTTCCTCAAAGGCAGCGACCCAATCGACACACTCGAGAGCCGCCAACATCGTCAGGCGATGGTTCAGCGCGTTGATGGGCCTTTCGTCGCCCTTGAGTCTTGCGACGGAAGCATCTGAATTTACCAGAACCACCAGACGATCACCGAGTGCCCGAGCTCTTTGTAGATAATCGACATGACCTGGATGGAGAATATCGAAGCAGCCGTTGGTGATCACAATCTTTTCACCGAGGCTATGGGCACTTCGAATGAAACCTTTGAGGTCTTCCTCGCTGACGATCCCTCGATGGGCCGTTTTAGGCCCTTCAAGCCCTTGAGTGATTTCATCGATGGAGACGGTCTGAGTTCCTAACTTCCCGACGACAATACCAGCGGCTGTATTGGCGATGATGGCGGCTTCTTGCAAGGAAAGATCCGCGGCGATGGCGGCAGCGAGGAAGGCAATGACCGTATCCCCAGCCCCCGTGACGTCAAAGACCTCACGCGCCTTGGCGGGGAGGTGAAAAGGTGGCTTCCCTTTTTCAAAGAGGGTCATGCCTTCTTCACTACGAGTGATTAGGAGGGCGCCAAGATCCAATGTCGCTCGGAGGGCCTCTCCCCGGCGGT
>JBEIRQ010000120.1:0-5370 GCA_040375885.1 Methylococcus sp. | reverse complement strand
CAATCCGTACTGGACCGCATCTTGGCCACTCATGAAGTTATCACGGTCGGTGTCGCCTGCAATCTTTTCAATAGGCTGGCCTGAGTGGTCAGCTAGAATTTGGTTCAAGCGGTCTCTGATCGCGAGAATCTCCCGAGCATGAATATCAATATCGCTCGCCTGACCTTGAAAGCCCCCCAACGGCTGATGAATCATCACTCGGGAGTGCGGAAGGCAATAACGCTTACCCGCTGCGCCGCCAGCCAAAAGAAGAGCGCCCATGCTCGCCGCTTGGCCAATACACAAGGTGCTGACGTCTGGCTTGATGAACTGCATGGTGTCATAGATAGCCAACCCCGAGGTCACCACGCCGCCTGGAGAATTGATGTAGAGATGGATGTCCTTATCGGGATTTTCAGACTCGAGAAACAGGAGCTGGGCAATCACCAGATTGGCCATGTAATCCTCAACCTGCCCCACCAGAAAAATGACGCGCTCTTTGAGGAGTCTCGAATAAATATCAAAGGCTCTTTCGCCTCGTGCCGACTGCTCGATGACCATCGGCACCAGACCACCGGCGGCCTTGGGATCGAGTTCTGGGGGGAGATTACCGTAGCGCATGGAGACCATCCTCATTTGAGGTTAGGAAAGCCCTGGGGCCGAACCAGTGGCTGCGGCCATCAGGGTTTTGAAATCAATAGGTTCTTGAGTTGTTTTAGCCTTGTCGAGGACTAACTCAACCACCTGATCCTCAAGCACCATATTTTCGATGTCTTTGAGTCGCGATGAGTCTCCATAGTACCAGCGTACGACTTCATCAGCATCTTCATAGCTCGCCGCGAGATCCTCTACGGCGAGCCGAACCTTTTGAGGGTCCACCTTGACCGCGTGGGCATCAATCAATTTGCCGAGAATCAGGGCGAGGGCCACCCGACGTTTAGCCATCGGCTCCAGCTGTTCGCGAAGAGCCTCTTCGTCAATGGTCTGCTTTCGCTTTTTAGCGGACTCCCGGTAGGGTTTCACCAGCTCTCTGAGTTCATCTTTGATTAAGGAACCAGGCAGCGCAATGGTATTTCGGTCAAATAATTGATCCATGACAACGCCTTTGGTTCTTGCCTTGAGGGCACGTTCCATCTCACGCTGCATATTGGAGCGAATATCGGATTTAAGCTCTTCAACATCGCCTGTTTCAATGCCAAAGGATCGGGCAAAGTCAGCATCGATGACGGGCAGCACGGTGGCCTCGACCCGAGCGACGTCAATTTCAAAATGGCCACTCTTGCCGGCTAACTTTTCACCTGGATATTCCTTTGGAAACTCGATATCAAAAGCAAGGTGATCACCCGCCTTAGCACCCATCAGCTGATCCTCAAATCCGGGGATCATCTGACCACCACCAATCTCTACAGGGAAGTCATCGACGCGGCCATTGGTGAAGTTCTCACCATCCATCGTGCCTTCAAAGGCAATGACGATCCGATCGCCCTTGGCGCTGGCACGATCCTGAGATTCAAAGGTCTTCCGCTGCTCTCTGAGGCGATCGATCATGCCGTCGACATCGGCATCTGCCACCGCCGAAGTAAATTGCTTCACTTCGAGGGTTTCGATGGGCATGACCACAAATTCAGGCATGATTTCAAAAGACGCCTCATATTCAAGGCCCTCGCCTTCATCCATTTTGTTGGCCTTGATCTCCGGCATACCCGCCGGGTTCAGCTTTTCATCACGAACCGCATCGTAGAAGCTCGATTGAATGAGATCAGACACAACCTCTTCACGAACCTGCTGACCATATCGCTTACGAACCACCGCCTGAGGGACCTTGCCGGGCCGGAATCCATCGATCTTGACCTTGTGGGAGAGGGATTGAAGGCGGGACTCGACCTGCTGGCTGATTTTCTCTTCCGGCAGGGTTACGGTTATTTTACGGCTCAGTTCAGACGTCGTTTCAACTGACACTTGCATGTCGCTCTCACCTCGGACAATGGTTAGGATAGGCTGGAAACGGACTACCCTTTGAGAGTATCCGGATCCGGGGGGCCATCAGGTTTGGGATGGTTAGATGCGTTGGCCTCATCGAATGAGAGAGAACGCAAAGTTCAGATTTCGAATTGGTGCGAATGGGGAGAATCGAACTCCCAAGGGTCACCCCACTGGAACCTAAATCCAGCGCGTCTACCAATTTCGCCACATTCGCTGATTGTGACCCGACTCTCTGCCCGCTGCCGATAAGACTGAATCGATCAATCATTCCAAACAGACTGGTCAGTAAGGTTCTGGGCATCTTTCGATATTATAGGGTCTGGGATAAGTTTTTTCACGTTTTATTGGGCAATTCCCGGCCCTTAAGGAGTCTGGATGCCGGATACGAAGCCCCTAACGCCCTCCCCTCTCGCTGAGGGTGTCACCCAATTCCAGCTTGATTTCAACGAGGCGCCTCCTCTCGCGGAGAACCTTTTAAGTGTGCTGAACGCCTGGCGAAGGATCCTTTATCAACTGGGACTTAATGGCCGCGATCCCGCTCGATATGGAGGCCTTGCCTATGGCAATGTCAGCCAAAGAATCGGGAGTGGGTTTGCGATCAGCGGCACGCAGACAGGCGGTATCCCTCATCTATCGGCGCTCCACTACACGATGGTCAGCGCCTTTGACATCGAATCCAACACCGTCAGGGCCAAGGGCCCGTTGCCGCCGTCTTCAGAAGCCATGACTCACGGCGCTGCCTATCAGGCGCACCCTGACATTCAGGTCGTGCTTCATGCCCATGCCCCGATGATCTGGCAAAACGCCGATGCCCTCGACCTTCAAAGCACCGAATCTAACATCGGTTATGGGACCCCCGCCATGGCCCTTGCGATCGGGCTATTCCTCAGCCAAGACCCCTTTACCGTCTTGGTCATGGGGGGTCATGAAGATGGCGTCCTGGCCACCGGCAGGACCCCTTCAGATGCCGCGCATCGACTCCTTGACACGCTGGCTAGGGCCTTGGCCCTTACTCTAATGAAACCCTGATGAGGCGAAAAGAAAGTCGGGACGATCAGGACCAGAAAGGAACCCGATAACCCCCGTTATAATGATGGGCTTTGAGCGCATTGCTATCTTGTTGAGACCACGCCATGTTCAAAATCCGTTTTAACGAATTCCTCTCTCACTCCTTCCAGACCAGTGCCTTCGTGATGCTCTATGGTCTCCTGATATTTCTTCCTTTAATTCGCCCCCCGGTGATTCTGACCCTCATCTTAGTCAGCGCCCTCGTTTATTTTTCGATGTATTTTGGTGCCGTCTTTGCCAAAGGGCCGATTGAAAAGAAGCCGACCACCCCAGAATGAAACGGAAATCCCGCCAAAAGAGGATCCCTTTGGGCGAGGCCTCGGGCAGGGTTCCACCCGAGGCATCGGCTAAGCCTGGATTCCTCCGCCATTTAGCGGCGCTTTTATATGATGGATTGTTGCTCGCCAGCATTTATTTTGTGTTAACGGCAATCCTGATCGCCTTTCGGGGGGGAGAAGCCTTTAGTCCGGCACATCCTGGTTACAGCCTCTTTTTGATCGTGACCGGACTCGGTTTTTTTGGATGGTTTTGGACCCATGGCGGGCAAACCCTTGGAATGCGTGCCTGGGGCCTTCAGGTTCAAAGCCTCAATGGCATGCCTTGCCAGTGGCAGCAGGCGCTGCTGAGGGGCATTTGGGCCCTCCTCGGCGGAAGCTTCCTCGGACTAGGCTATCTCTGGAGTCTCATTGACCGTGAAGGACGAACACTCCAGGACTACCGCTCAGGCACCCGCTTAATCAGGGTGACAAGGCATCGTTAAGGCCTTGGCTGGCGGGCCTTTGAAAGCACCGCCAGCCCATGTCTCACTAGACCTCCTCGATGTCGTCGCTGCGGGGGTGATGTTTAACCTCGCCCCGCTGGATTCTGCTGTATTCTTCAAGCTGTCGACCCGCGGCTTGGAAGGCGTCCCTCAGGGCCACGTAGATATCCTCATGAGATTGCTTGTCATGATGATCGCGGCTTACAACGATATGCTTATTGGGTACAGCGATGTCGAGCCGAATCTTGTAGAGGTTCCCATGGTGCTGGTGATGATGTTCGGCCTCGACCGCAACTCTGCAACTGGTGATGTTGTGGCAATGCTGTTCAAGCTTGGCCGCTTTCTCGCGAATCCTGGCTTCGACTGCATCAGAATGGGGAATCCCGCGAAAGGTGATTTCAAGTGGTAATTGCATAGGTCCTTCCTTATTTTGAGCCGCCAGATTAAAAAGACCCTCATCAGGTCGAGGGGCCGCTCCTGGCCCGATCCACTGAAGGTCCATGACATGCCCCCAGAAAGAGGCGTGCTGCGGCTGTTGCGATGGGAATCACGGCCCGGTAGATTCCACTCGAAGTTTCCAAGCAGCAAACCCTCACCGGGACGATCCCATCATAAACAGGAAATTCAAAGTCTGTCGAATAAAGAACCCATGTGATCATTGCCTTCCTGATCAAGCCATACCGCTATCGTGACCGAGGACTCCATGCACCCTAACAGCCTGCCGACACTCCCAGAAGCACTCGTCCAGCAACGGCTCAAAGAAGAGCTCCCCCACTGGACGCTCGAAGGCGGTTGGATCCGTCGAAAATACCGAACCAGTGGGTGGAAGGCTTCACTCATTTTGGTCAATACCATAGGACATCTCGCAGAAGTCGCTTGGCATCATCCCGATCTTTCGGTCACCTATGCCATGGTCATCGTCAAACTCATGACCCATTCGGCCAAAGGCATCACCGAGCGGGACCTAGCATTAGCCAAAAAGATTGAGGAAGTCATCCAGTGGCAGCCTCAGGAAGAGCATCCGGGGGTTCTTGAAGGAACGCCTGATGACCCTCGATTCAAATTCATCAAAATCGACCCCCGCTGAACGGGGCCTCTGTCACAATGTGTTGTCGCCCCAATACCAGTGGTGCTAATTTTAGCTTGGCGACAATAGCCCGCAAAAAAATCTCTGGGGCGTCTGTGTCGACTAATAACTGAATATTTTAATTCGCTCGATTGATGGCGGCGAAACAGGGCTATTCGCTCGCATGTAGATTTTCAATGCATCCACATCGATGCCCCCACCAATCAGGTTCTTCCCGCCTTTAAATGCCGTAAACGAGTCTCCACCAGCAGCCAGGAAATCTCCAACCGTTACCGCAATCTTCTCGAACGGCTCATCCACTTCGAAACCGAAACCCTGAGGTTCATGACCGACACCGACGTCCCTTTCACGAATAACCAAGGGGAAAAGGACATCCGGATGACCAAGGTCCACCAAAAGATCTCCGGCTGCTTCAGGTCTCAGGACGGCGCCGATATCTTCTGTCGGGTTCGAAGCTATCTTTCAACCCGCGCCAAGAACAAGGTCTCGGCAT
>JBEIRQ010000012.1:0-14264 GCA_040375885.1 Methylococcus sp. | reverse complement strand
TAGTAAACAAGGCACCCCGAAAGCGCACCGCCCCCAATCGCCCCTGGACAAGCCCATGGGAGGAGGCTTCCATCGCCACAAAACGGGTCCCTTGCGTGCGAAGATGATCAAGAATTCGATGCACCTCGATGGCATCAGGCGTCGTATGCCGAGTAGCCTCTAGGGCTCCAGGAACGCCCCACCCCAACGTGCCGATCACCGCGGCAGGATCCCTGATGCTGAGCGCTTGAGCGATGAAATGGCTGCAGGAGGTCTTGCCGTTCGTCCCCGTGATCCCAATGACCGTCATCGCCCGCGAGGGATGATGGAAGAAGCGATCCGCAATAAGCCCTAATCGTTCATCCAGTTTTGGGAGAGGGATAGAAGGCACGCTAAGGGGCAGCAGGTCTTCTTGAGCCTCCGCCCCCTTTGGATCATAAAGGATGGCGCTCGCACCTAATTGAATGGCATCGGAGGCAAACTGCAATCCATGGCTATGGAGCCCCTTCAGCGCAATAAAGAGATCGCCGGGTTTGATCAAACGGCTGTCGTGCTGTAAGCCCGTGATCGCGACCGCTCCAAGGTCGCTCGACTCAATCATCCCAATCAGTAGATCCTGTAAGGCCACAGGGGCATGGCAATCAGGATCTAGACTCACCTCGAACCATCCTCACGCGCCACCAGCATGGAGGGTGCTTGTTGGTCGGGTGCAACATTCAAAATCCTGAGGGCTTCTTGCATGACCTTTGAAAAGACGGGGGCCGCGACCACCCCACCGTAGTAATCACCCGCCCGAGGCTCATCGATCATCACGACCATGGCCACCCGCGGATTACTGGCTGGAGCCACCCCTGCGAAAAGTGCGTTATAGCTTGACGTGGTATAGCCTCTGGCGCCCAATTTCTTGACCGTACCTGTCTTGCCGGCTACCCGATATCCTGGAACAGCCGCCTGAATCGCTGTCCCCTCTTTCGAGACGACGGTTTCCAGCATGGCCATCATGGCATTCGCTGTTTTAGGCGACATAATTCGATGGGCCTCAGCGTCTTGATCGAGCTTGGTAAGGCTAACCATCGGCATCAGTCCATCATTCCCCAGCGCGGTATAGGCTCTCGCCAACTGCAGCGCGGATACCGACACCCCATAACCAAAAGACATGGTCGCTTGCTCAAACAGGCTCCAGCCATGGTAGTCCGACAGGCGCCCTCGCGCCTCTCCTGGGAAAGAGGTCTCAAGCGTTTGGCCAAACCCCAGATTGTGGTAGAAGGACCAGAGCTTTTTTGGTGGGATACTCAGAGCAATCTTACTGGTGCCCACGTTACTCGATTTCTGAATCACCTTGGTGACGTCCATCGCACCATAGCTGTGAACATCCTTCACCACATTGCTGCCAACATGCATCACGCCGCCATTGGTGTTGATCATCTGCCGGGGATGGGTCAAACCCAACTCCAAAGCACACGCAATAGCAAACGGTTTCATGGTCGAGCCAGGCTCAAAGAGATCGGTGATGGCCCTGTTGCGGGATACGTCCGGCAACACCTTGCCGCGGCTATTAGGGTTGAAAGCAGGCTGGTTAGACATCGCGAGGACTTCGCCGGTTTTTGCATCCAGCATGACCAGCGTGCCGGAACGAGCCCGATGACGCGCCACCGCATTCCTGAGTTCGCGGTGGGCCACATATTGGAGTCTCGAATCAATACTCAGAGCGACATCCTTACCAGGAATCGGTTGCCGAACGTCCTCCATCTTTTCGATGACACGGCGCTTACCATCCCGAACCGCACGGCGAGCCCCATCGACTCCATGCAGTGACGATTCCATCACCAATTCAAGCCCTTCCTGCCCCTTCCCATCCACATTTGTCAGGCCAAGAAGATGGGCGGATACCTCTCCGGTAGGGTAATACCGCTTGTACTCCCGCTCGGCATAGATTCCAGGAAGGCCTAGCGCCAGAATTTGATCGGCCTGCTCTGGATTCATCTTGCGCTTGAGATAGGCAAAAGCGCGCGCCTCGTCATCACCGATGCGCTGAATGACCTCCTCGACCTTCAACCCTAAATGCCCGGCGAGGGTTGAAAGCTTTTCGGTGGAGACCGATGCCTTTAGAAACTCTTTCGGGTTCACCCAAATGGTTTTGACCGGCGTACTGACTGCCAGTAATTCGCCATTTCGATCGGTGATCCGGCCTCGATGCGCCGGCACCGGCATAATCCCGACATGCCGAAGATCGCCCTGATGTTTCAAGAACTGCTTATCTAATACCTGAAGGTACACCGCTCGTCCGATGAGCACCGATAGCGAGGTCAGAATGACGCCCAACAGCATCTGCCATCGGATACTGTAATCCTGACTCGGCATTTTGGGTTTAATCATCAGCATGACGGTTTCAGCTCAAGGTTTGATAGAAATCATATTGGAAGGATCTGGAAGGTCCATGCCCAGGTGGTCACGGGCCTGCCGCTCGATTCTCTCCCTCTCAGCCCAACGGTTCTGCTCGAACTGCAGTTGCGCGAGCGTCTCGTCGTAGGCTTCGTTGATCTGCTGCAGCCGCTGAATTTCAGAGAACAGCAATCGAGTCCGGTATTTCATGTGAACAACACCGAGAGCCGAAGCAACAGCGACTGCAACGAGCAACAAAAACATCCGCATCGTTAAATCTTTTCCGCTATCCGCATGACCGCGCTCCGCGATCTGACATTTGCCCTAACTTCCTCGAGACTGGGCTTGATCGCCTTACCCATCCGATGAAGTCGCCCCTGATGCGTCCGACCCAGGAGCGGCATCGGCTCGCCCGCCCGCCAACCCCGCTCCTGATCGCGAAAGAATCGCTTGACCATACGATCCTCGAGGGAGTGAAAAGCAATGACAACTAATCGCCCCCCAGGCTTCAACACCTCAAGGGCTGCACAAAGCCCCCGCTCCAACTCACTCAACTCCTCGTTGAGCACGATCCTTATGGCCTGAAACGTCCTGGTCGCTGGATGCTTATGAGGGTCCCGGCCAGGAACGACTCTCTCAATCAGCCGAACAAGATCTTTAGTGGTTGCGATTGGCGCCCGGCTTCGTTCGCTGACAATCGCCTCGGCAATCCGTCTAGAAAACCGCTCCTCTCCATAGGTCCACAGCACATCAGCCAACTCCTGCTGGCCGACTTTCATCAGCCATTCGGCCGCCGTTGGCCCTTCCATCGTGTTCATGCGCATGTCCAAGGGCCCCTCACGCATGAAGCTGAACCCACGCTCAGCTTGATCCAGTTGCGGCGATGAGACCCCTAAATCCATGAGCACCGCATCCACCCGCCCCGTCCAACCCAGAGCCTCCGCCATCCCCTCGATGCCCGCGAAGCTCAGGTGTCGCAGCTCGAACCTTTTATCCCCCCGAAGGGCATCCGCCTCGGGTGAGGCGATGGCCTCAGGATCCTTGTCGAGTGCTAACAAGACCCCCTCAGGTCCCATTCGCCGCAAAATCTCTCGGCTGTGGCCACCTCGACCGAAAGTCGCATCAATCACGCGATCATTCCCCTGAAGACCGAGTCCCTCCACCGCTTCCTCCAACAATACCGAGCGGTGGGGGCTTGGCTCGGTGGCCATTAGAGGGATAAGGTTCCAAGCTCAGGCGGCAACGCTTCCTCGTCAGCCTGCTCCTCGTCGATCCATGCATCACGCGCCAGGACCCAACTGTCCTCATCCCAAATTTCAAACTTGTTGCCTTGCCCAATGAGGGTCGCCCGCCGATCAAGTCCCGCGAACCGCCTTAAGGGTTCTGGAATCAGGAATCGACCCTGGCCATCCATTTCACACTCGGTCGCATGACCGATTAAAAGACGCTGAAGTCGTTTGGCTTTCTTGTTGAGGGCTGGCAGCTTGACCAGCTTTCGTTCGATTTCCTCGAACTCAGGGAGTGGATACAAGAGGAGGCACTTATCAAGCCCCACCGTGACGACAATCTGGTTATCACAGCAATCACCCAGCTCGGCCCGATAGCGGGTAGGAACCGCCAATCGACCCTTTTCATCGAGGTTGATTGCACTGACACCACGAAACACCTACTCCCTCCAACTCCATTTCACGCCAAGTTTCACCACTTTTCCCCACATTTAACGCGAATATATGAAGCCCGCGACAACAAGTCAAGCGCCAATTCACAAGGGCTCGAAACAACCGGAAGGATGGGATATTTATTTGATATAAATCATATGGTTATGATTTTTTTAGCGCGACGCAACACCGGCGACAAAAGGCTTCCCGACGACGCTAAAACCACTTTGTTGGAAAAAAGAAAGGGAGCAAGGCGCTCGAAGACGAGACGGCAGGCGGGAGAAAAACTCAGAGAAGCAGGAGAAAAAGGGAGCGGCAACGCCTAAAAATGGGCCAGATGGGCCCTATCAGGAGCCTTAAAGGATCATGGAGAGGATGAGCCTTGGTGGGCCCGAGCGGTAACGGGCCCCCAGAGGAAGCCCGGTGACCTTGGAGACGATCAGTGGGGGGCGGCAGGGGTCGGCGGCTGGTCACCTTCCTCAACGGAGCTTTTATTGAGGCCAGAATAAACCGGGCACCACTGCATTTTGGCGGTTGCTACCAGCATGATACCGATCAATAGCATAAGGATATTGGCAAGAAATACAGACACCAGCAACAGGGCCAAACCAACGCCATAGCGCGTCTTCTGTTCTTTGGTGCCTACGTTGAATTCGCGCTTCATGGCGCGATTGAAATCAAAGCTCATGGGACCCAGCTCCTCACTGTAGATTGGGTGGACTGATTCGATTCTCTGATCGAAGCGCTTAATAAATAGGGGCGACGTTGCCGCCTGTTCCAGGCTGAAGCAACTGGGCAGGCAAATGACTTTCCCCATCATGATATCAAAACTATGGGATGACGACCTTCAGTTAGAATAAGACGATGGATATCACCGCGATCATCGCCCCTTTAAATGAGCCTCAGCGCGAGGCGGTCTGCTCTGAAACTCCGACGGTTTTGGTGCTCGCCGGAGCCGGAAGCGGCAAGACTCGGGTCCTGGTCCACCGAATCGCCTGGCTGATTAGCGCGATCGATGTGTCCCCCCAGCGAATTCTGGCGGTCACTTTCACCAACAAGGCCGCGCAGGAAATGCGATTTCGGATCGAGCATCTACTGAACCTTTCGACCCGTGATCTTTGGATTGGCACCTTTCATGGGCTGGCGCATCGCCTCCTTAGGCGCCATGCCCTCGAAGCCAAACTGCCCCCTGGATTTCAGATCCTTGATTCCGATGACCAATTGCGCGTCATCAAGCGGCTCCTGAAAAGCCTTGAAATCGACGAGTCACGCTGGCCACCCAAGCAAATTCTCTGGTACATCAATGGACTCAAGGACGAAGGCCGAAGAGCGCGCCACTTGCCTCAAGCAACGGATCCCTTTGAACGACAGATGCAGCGGGTCTACCAGAGCTACGAAGAGCTCTGCGACCGCTCCGGCCTGGTCGATTTCGCAGAACTTCTTTTAAGAGCCCTTGAACTTCTGAGAGATGACCCCGCCTTGCTCGACTTCTATCAGCGTAAGTTTGAACATGTTTTGGTGGATGAATTTCAGGACACCAACAAAATTCAGTACGCTTGGCTGCGGCTCCTCACCCAACCTCGAGACAACCTTTTTGCCGTGGGCGATGATGATCAATCGATTTACAGTTGGCGCGGGGCCCTGGTTGAGAATCTTCAGCATTTTCAAACCGACTATCCGCACAACAAACTGGTGAGACTCGAGCAAAATTACCGCTCGACAGGCCATATTCTGGCCGCTGCCAATGCGCTGATCACCCATAACAATGACCGACTGGGCAAGAATCTCTGGACCGAGGACGGCCAGGGTGAACCCATTTCACTCTATGCGGCCTTCAATGAAGTCGATGAAGCCTATTTTGTCGCCAATCGCTTGAAAAGTTGGGCTTCAGAGGGGCACGCCCGCCGTGATGCCGCCATCCTCTATCGATCTAACGCACAGTCTCGACAATTTGAAGAGAAGCTCATGGCCATGGGCATCCCTTATCGAGTCTACGGCGGCCTCAGATTCTTCGAGCGCCAGGAAATCAAAGATGCCCTCGCCTATCTGAGACTCCTTACCAACCCCAAGGATGATGTGTCCTTCGAGCGCGTCATCAATACGCCAGCTCGCGGGATTGGCGCCAAAATGATCGATACCCTAAGACAGATCGCCCGTAAGGCCGACATCCCCCTTTGGCAGGCCATGCTAACGCTGATCGAATCACAGGAGCTCAGCGCCAGAGCAAAGAACCCGCTCATCCAATTCAGGGCCATGATAGAGGCGCTTCAAGACAGCACGGAGCAGCTGGGGCTTGCGGCACGAACGGGCGAGGTAATCCAACACACCGGCCTTCTCAGCCATTACAAAAAGGAAAAAGGCGAACAGGCCGAGCAACGGGTCGAAAACCTAGAAGAACTGATCACCGCAGCCCGCCAGTTCGAACTGGAGCCGACGCTTGATCCTGATATCCCACTCATTGACCAGTTTCTCTCCCATGCGGCGCTCGAATCGGGTGAAAACCAGTCGGAACCCTCGACGGACTGCGCTCAGCTCATGACCCTCCATGCAGCCAAGGGGCTTGAATTTGATTTGGTTTTCCTCGTCGGTCTAGAGGAAGGCCTTTTCCCGAGCCTCCAATCGATGGAGGACCATGCCCGCCTTGAAGAAGAACGACGCCTCTGTTACGTCGGGATCACGCGGGCCAGACAACGACTGGTGATGAGCTTTGCAGAGTCACGGCGCCTCTACGGTAAGGAAACCTACCCAAGGCCTTCCCGCTTCCTTCGAGAAATTCCATCAGAGCATCTGCAGGAAATAAGGGCAAGAACCCCCGCCCCATCCCAACGCGTCCAACACGAGACCACTTTTGGGCAAAATTCAGGGGGAAGAGGACTTCGGATCGGCCAGCGTGTCCGTCATGGCAAGTTTGGGGAGGGCATCATTCTCCAATCTGAAGGGGAGGGCTCCCAAGCGCGGGTCCAAGTCAATTTCTCTGACAGTGGCGTCAAGTGGCTGATGGTCCATGTAGCCCGCCTTGAGCCTCTTTAAGCCCTCATACTGGTTATCCTCATCCCTATGCGCTTTAAAGCCCTCATCTTCGACTGCGATGGCACACTGGTTGATAGCGAGCGGGTCGGCAACCAAGTCATCGTTGAAAGCGTAAGGGATTTCGGTCTGGATCTCTCCCTAGAAGAGGCCCTTGAAGCCTTCACCGGACGAAAGATGACCGACACCCTCGGGATCATCCAGGCGCGCCTTGGCCACCCTCTTCCTAAAGATTACCTCCACACATTACGAGCCCAGATGGCAGAAGCCTTCAAGACTCGACTCAACGCGATGGAAGGGGTTCATGAGCTCCTAAAGACCCTTCAGGTTCCCATCTGTGTCGCCTCCAATGGCCCTCATGAAAAGATGGAGGTCAGCCTTGGTGTCACCGGACTCATCGATTACTTTGAAGACCGGATTTTCAGTGCCTACGAATGTGATAGCTGGAAACCAGAACCGGGGCTTTTCCTGTTTGCGGCCGAGCGCCTGGGGATTGATCCCATCGACTGTGCGGTGATTGAAGATAGCCCCCTCGGGGTTGAGGCGGCACTTCGCGCGGGTATGACGGCCTTCGGCTACGCTCCCAGAGGCGATGGCTCAGCCCTGAGGCTCGGGACGACGACCGTTTTTCACCATATGGATGAACTGGCTTCGCTGCTGAGCTGAACGCCCAAGAGAAACCATCGGCTGCTTCAGCGCCACTTTGGTATTTATCAGCGCCGTTTCTCCGTATAATAGGCCTGTGGTTGATATGACCACACCGAGGAGCCTTGGGGCCGTCGATTGCGGGTACACAGATCCCTTGAAGTCGCCGAGTCCTTAGGTCAAAAGCGAACCCATGCCGAGCCCACCGTCCAATCAGCGTCGTGGGAGCTCACGCCGTGTGAACACGATCTCGAGTGCTCACATGGGGGACGCGGATTACAATTCCATTTGGTAGGCGGCCACCTTATACTACCGAGTAGGGAATAACCCGCTGCCCGCCCTCGTGGGGCCACAATTACTTCAAACATCTGAGAGGGGAAAGCCGTGAAAGTCCAGAATCTAACAAAAACTGTCCTCGTAGCACTGATGATCGCCAGCCCGCTGGCGAGTGCTGAATCCCAATACCCAGCGGCCGACTTCCAGCCAGAAATTATCAAGCAGGATGCCGACCTGATCGCCAAGCATGCGAACGCCAGCTCATCCAGCGCCTCGACGACGTCTTCCAGCAGCAGCAACACCTCGTCCAGCAGCGCAAGCTCCTCCTATCAGGCCAGTGCCGCACCGAAGCAGGAAGAATCCTCCAATCTTCCCTTCATTCTTCTCGGTGCCGCCGTTGCCGCAGGTGCTTTCCTTTTAACCCGCAAGAAAGGCACGACGGCCGCGCCGGAAGCCAGCGGTGGATTTGCCCCAGCTCCAGCGGTCAGCAACAACGGCGCATCCGGCGTCCAGAACTATGTCAACAACTTGTCAGAAGCCCCAGCAAAGCTTGAGACCGGCGTTCAGCGCTACGTTAGCGCAATGCCCGCGAGTGCGCCCCAGGCCAAAACCGGCGTTGCTAAGTACATCAGCTCACTGCCAGCAGCCGAAGCTAAGCCGGGCGCGGCGGCGGCCCCACAAGTGGCCAAGGGTGCAACGGGGGTCGAAAAGTATGTCAGCGCCATGGCGGGTGCAGCCAATCCGGCAGCCGCTGCGGAAACCGGTGTTGCCAAGTACCTGAAAACTCAGGGCCTGGCGGCTTAAGAAGCCTCACCCCGTAAAAGTTTCAGCTCTAAACACTGAAACTTGATGCGACCGGGGGCGCTGTGAGAGTGCCCCTCCGAGGAAGGATCATAGAGCCGATCAGGTCTTCGTGATCAAACAAAAAAAAACGTGTGTTGACAGCATTCAGGCTTCTGCCTTAAATTCGGGAACAGTGCGTTTCTAAAATGCATCGCACCCGAGCTATTAATTAACCATAAACAATCGGAGAGATAACATGGCAAGACCTTTAATTCAGTTGGCTCTGGACTCCTTAGACAACGCCACCACCTTCAAGCTCGCTACTCTGGCGGCACCCTATGTCGATATCCTTGAGATCGGCACCCCAAATATCAAAGCCAACGGTCTGCCTCTGGTCCGTGAGCTCAAGAAGAAGTTTCCAAACAAGCTCCTTCTGGTTGACCTTAAGACCATGGATGCCGGTGAATACGAAGCGTCCCCTTTCTATGAAGCGGGTGCTGATATCTGTACCGTTCTGGGTGTTTCTGGCTTGCCAACCATTGCTGGTGTCATCAAGGCCGCCAACAAGTACAACGCTGAAGTCCAGGTTGACTTGATCAACGTGCCTGACAAGGCAGGTATTGCCCGTGAGTCAGCGAAGCTCGGCGCTCAGATCATCGGTGTTCACACCGGTCTCGACGCTCAGGCTGCTGGCCAGACGCCATTTGCTGACCTGCAGTTGGTCGCACGCCTTGGCTTGCCGGTCCGTATCTCGGTTGCAGGCGGCATCAAGCAGGCTACCGCACAGCAAGTTGCACGCTCAGGTGCAGGCATCGTCGTTGTCGGCGCTGCCATCTACGGCGCACCATCACCAGCAGACTCTGCTCGTGAAATCCGCGAACTGATCGAGGCAGCATAAGATGGCTCATCGTCGACTCATCATAGAGAAGATCGGAAGCATCCTTGATGCAACCGATCAAAACTATGATCAGCAGTTGACCGCCATGGTAGACCAGGCGTCCCGCATCTTTATTGCGGGCGCCGGTCGCTCGGCGTTGGTTGCAAGATTCTTTGCAATGCGTCTAATGCATGGTGGTTATAACGTGTTTGTGGTCGGTGAAATCGTAACGCCAAGCCTGAGTAAAGGGGATCTTTTGATCGTCATTTCAGGATCTGGCGAAACCGAGACCATGATTGCGTTTGCAAAACGCGCCAAGGAATTAGGCGGCAAACTGGTGCTGATTTCTTCAAGAACCAGCTCCACCCTTGGAGACATGTCCGATACGGTTATTCCTATCGGTCAGCCAGACCTTTACGGGAAGGTGGTCGGCATGCCCATGGGTACCGTGTTTGAACTATCCACTCTGGTCTTCCTAGAAGCAACGGTCTCCCACATCATTCATGAGAAGGGGATCGCGGAAGAGGAGATGCGGGCTCGTCACGCAAATCTCGAATAAGCGTTCTGATTTGCGTCTGCGATTAAAAACCGGCCTTAATGGCCGGTTTTTTTATGTCCTGACGGGAAAATCCGTCGGGCATCGCAGGCATAAAAAAAGCGGGGTGGTTTATGACCCCGCTTTTTCATCCATCAACCGATCATCCTACTTGATGATAGGATCCAGCTTGCCTGCCGCATAGAGATCCGTCATCTGAGCAAGGCTCATTGGCCTGATCTTTGCCGCATTACCTGCCGTACCAAAGGCTTCGTAGCGATCTTTACAGATCTGCTTCATTCCCTTGGTGGCTGCCGCGAGGAATTTACGAGGGTCAAACTCCTTCTTGTTTTCGGCAAAAAACTTCCTCATTGCGCCGGTCGACGCCATCCGAAGATCGGTATCGATATTGACCTTGCGAACACCGTGCTTGATGCCTTCTACGATTTCCTCAACCGGAACACCGTAGGTTTCACCCATATCACCACCGTACTCATTAATGATCTTCAGCCAGTCCTGTGGGACCGAAGAAGAGCCATGCATCACCAAGTGGGTGCTCGGGATCCGAGCATGAATAGCCTTGACACGATCAATCGCCAGAATGTCACCTGTGGGTGGGCGGGTGAACTTGTAAGCGCCATGAGAGGTGCCGATGGCAATCGCCAGCGCATCCACCTTGGTTTTCTTGACAAAGTCTGCGGCTTCCTCAGGATCCGTCAGCAGCTGTGAATGATCCATGCTGCTGCCCCCTTCAAGGGAACCAAGACAGCCGAGCTCACCTTCAACCGAAACGCCACAAGCATGGGCCAGTTCGGCAACACGGCTGGTGACTTCGACATTGTATTCGTAGGAAGCGGGCGTCTTTGCATCTTCCTGTAAGGAACCATCCATCATGACGGAACTGAATCCACTCTGAATGGACCGGAAGCAAACGGCCGGTGAGGCGCCATGATCCTGATGCACACAGATGGGAATCTCAGGGTACATTTCAAGCGCCGCATACATGAGATGGCGCAGGAACGGCTCACCCGCATATTTACGGGCACCTGCCGAGATCTTCACGATCACGGGACTATCCGTTTCCTTCGCAGCCTCAAGGATGGCCTGAATCTGCTCCAAATTGTTGACATTAAAGGAAGGCACACCGTAGTTATTTTCTGCAGCGTGATCCAGCAATTGCCTCAGGGAAATTAGCGCCATTGTTTATCCTCTATTACGCATATTTCAGTAAAACTTCGGGCCCCTGGGGAGCCCGAAGGAATCCTTCTGATGATCAGAACAGTTCTTCGACCGTCTTGACCACATTTTCGACCGTAAAGCCAAACTCCTTGAAGAGTTCGCCAGCCGGCGCAGACTCACCGAAACGGTCAAGACCAATGACCTTGCCGCCAAAACCAACATACTTGAACCAAGCATCCGTTACACCCGCTTCAACCACCACCCGACGGCTCACAGCCGGGGGCAGAACGCTGTCGCGATAGGCCTGTGGCTGTGCGTCGAAGGCATTGGTCGAAGGCATCGACACCACCCGCACTTTCTTTCCGCTCTGACCCAAAGCTTCCTGCGCCTTAATGGCCAGCTCTACTTCAGATCCTGTGGCGATCAAGATAGCATCCGGCGCCCCATCGCAGTCACGAAGAACATAACCACCCTTCTCAATCGCTGCAATTTGATCCGCTGTGCGGCTCACATGCATCAGATTCTGACGGGAGAAGATCAGCGTGCTTGGACCATCTGGGCGCTCAATCGCGACCTTCCAAGCGACCGCTGACTCAACGGCATCTGAAGGACGCCATACCTGCATGTTCGGAATCATCCTAAGCGTCGCGGTCTGCTCGACCGGCTGATGCGTCGGGCCATCTTCACCGAGACCGATCGAGTCATGGGTATAGACGAAGATCGCAGGGATCTTCATCAGGGCCGCCATTCTAAGAGCATTACGCGCATATTCCGAGAACATCAGGAAGGTCGCCCCATACGGCTTGAAGCCCCCATGGACCGTGATCCCATTCATGATGGCAGACATACCGAATTCACGAACACCATAATGGATGTAGTTCCCATCATGGCCTTTTGCACTGACGTCCTTGCAACCAGACCAAAGCGTCAGGTTGGAACCCGCGAGGTCTGCTGAGCCACCCATCAATTCAGGCAGCAGGGGACCAAAACCGTTGAGGGTGTTCTGAGAGGCCTTGCGGCTTGCAATCGTTTCACCCTTCTCATTCACCTGATTGACGAATGCCTGAGATTTCTGAGCCCAATCGCGCGGCAGTTCACCCGCCATCCGACGTTCAAATTCAGCCGCAAGTTCTGGGAATTCGCTGCGGTAATTTTCGAAACGGTTATTCCAGTCGTTTTCGACCTTGGCACCAATTTCCTTAGCATCCCAACCTTCATAGATGTCTTGAGGAATCTCAAAAGGCGCATGCTTCCAGCCGAGATTTTCCCGGGTCAGTGCAATTTCATCATTGCCAAGCGCTGCGCCATGGCATTCTTCCTTACCCTGCTTGTTGGGAGAGCCGAAGCCGATGATGGTTTGACAGCAGATGATCGATGGCTTGTCCGTTACGGCACGGGCTTCTTCGATCGCCTTCTTCACCGCCGCGGGGTCATGGCCATCGACCTTCGGAATGACATGCCAACCGTAGGCTTCAAAACGCATTGGGGTATTGTCAAGGAACCAGCCTGGCGTGTCGCCATGACCGCGAACCTCGCCATCGATAGAGATATTATTGTCATCGTAGAAGGCGATCAGCTTGCCGAGCTTCATTGAGCCGGCGAGAGAACAAGCTTCGTGCGAAATCCCTTCCATCAGACAGCCATCACCCAGGAACACATAGGTGTGGTGGTCAACAATCTCATGGCCTTTACGGTTGAACTGGCCAGCCAGTGTGCGCTCGGCAACCGCCATGCCTACAGCGTTCGTAATACCTTGCCCGAGAGGACCCGTCGTCGTCTCAACACCCGGGGCATAACCATACTCGGGATGACCCGGCGTCTTGGAATGCAATTGGCGGAAACGCTTCAGTTCCTCAATCGATAAATCATAACCGGTCAGGTGCAGCAATGAGTAGATCAGCATTGAGCCATGGCCATTCGACAGGACAAAGCGGTCGCGATCAGGCCACTTTGGATTGACGGGGTTGTGGCGCATATAGTCATTCCACAAAACCTCGGCAATGTCAGCCATACCCATTGGCGCTCCCGGGTGCCCGGAATTCGCTTTCTGCACAGCGTCCATGCTCAGAGCGCGGATGGCGTTCGCTAGTTCTCGGCGCGACGGCATGATGTTCTCCTTAAAGATTGTTGATAAATACGGAACGGACAATTATCTAACAGCAACACCCCATTTGTCACGACCCTCAGACATTGGATGGGATTTGAGACGTCACCACGTCCTACCATGGCGACACCGATGCTGGACGGCCGCACACTCTAGCGGCTTCAACCCATAAGGAAAAGTCAATATTTCTTACCAATGTGATAATGTTTTCCTAATGATTAATCCTCTCAGCCCATGAACATTACCCTTCGCCAACTTGAAGTCTTCGAACGCGTCGCGCGCCGCCTCAGCTTTACTCGCGCGGCTGAGGAGCTGTTTCTGACGCAACCTGCCGTCTCCATGCAGATCAAGCAGTTTGAAGAGGCCGTGGGCCTCCCACTTTTTGAACGGCTCGGCAAAAAGATTTATTTAACAAGAGCCGGTGAAGAGCTTTACCAGTTGAGCCGAAATATCGCGCATCAACTGAATGAGGCTGAACAGCTGATTGAAGAAATGAAAGGCACCGAAACCGGCCGCCTCAATGTCTCGGTCGCCAACACCGTCCACTACTTCGCCATTCGCCTCCTTGGAGAATTTTGCCGTCGACACCCCAAAGTTCGGGTCAGCTTTAAAGTCACCAACCGAAAAGGACTTCTACAGAATCTCGAGGACAATGAGGCAGACTTGCTGCTGATGGGCCAGCCCCCAGATCATCAAGATCTTGAAGCGGAGTCTTTTCTTATCAACCCCTTGGTAATTATCGCTCCGGCAAATCATCCACTGGCCGGCCAACCGAAGATTCCCTTAAATGAATTGTCCAGCGAGACCTTCATCATGCGC
>JBEIRQ010000093.1:0-6516 GCA_040375885.1 Methylococcus sp. | reverse complement strand
TTGGTGCACTTTAGTCACCACCGCCTCCTGCCCCTGAGATCGAAGGACACGATTAAGGACAGCACTCAGAAACCGCATGGCGCGGCCTAATTCTCTCTCGTCGCGGGTATTTTTCATGGCACTCAAAACCTATCTTTGAATGAGGGTCTTTGAACAGGGTGCTGTTTGAAAACCAGTTTAATGAATAAGCAAAAATTACGCCTAATCGATCGAAAGGGTCTCGGGGCACGCTCCTGACCCTCTATCAGCGCTTGATCCTTAAGGGATGATGGACCATTGGGCCAATCATTTTGGAATAAGCTAATACCCTTAAATTCTTTCTGATTTGAAGGCCTGATTGCTAAAGTGCCATATCGTTTATAGCAACAAGGCCCAGACCATTGGCTTATTCACTGTCAAAAATCATCCAGAAGCGGGGGATTCTGCCAGGCTTTTCCCTCACGCTCGGCTTTTCCGTCCTCTATCTCTGTCTGATCGTTCTGATTCCCCTCTCGGCAACCTTCCTCAAAGCCGAAACCCTTGGTTTTCAGGGCTTTTGGGATGTGATTACCCAGCCGCGGGTGCTTGCCTCTTACCGGCTGACCTTTGGCGCCTCCCTGGCCGCTGCCACCATCAATGCCTTTTTTGGGTTATTGGTGGCCTGGGTGCTGGTGCGTTACGATTTTTTTGGCAAGAAGTTGATTGACGCCTTGGTCGATCTTCCCTTTGCCCTCCCAACGGCTGTTGCGGGTATTGCCCTTGCAACCCTTTATTCCAGCAAAGGCTGGGTGGGCCATCTCTTAGCGCCTTACGGCATCAAGATCGCCTATACCCCACTCGGTGTGGTGGTCGCACTCACCTTTATCGGTCTGCCCTTTGTGGTCAGAACCATTCAGCCCATCTTAGAGGATTTTGAAAGCGAGCTTGAAGAGGCCGCAGCCAGTCTTGGCGCCAATCGCTGGCAGACCTTTAGTCGAGTTATTTTCCCAACATTAGCACCAGCTCTTTTGACGGGTTTCGCTCTGGCCTTTGCCCGGGCGGTCGGTGAATATGGCTCGGTGATCTTCATTGCAGGGAATATTCCCATGGTCTCTGAAATTACCCCGCTCCTTATTATTACGAAGCTTGAGCAATATGATTATGCGGGGGCGACAGCCCTTGCGGTTTCGATGCTCGTGGTGTCCTTTGCGCTCCTCTTGACGATCAATGCCCTCCAGCGGTGGGCGCATCTTCGAAAATTCTAGCGCCCCCAATTTAGGAACGATAGATAAGCGCCTATGGCCTCCACCCCCATTTCAGCCTCCGCCCGCATTCAACATCGGGTAAGGACCGAACCCTTTTGGGTTCGGATGACTCTCTTGACCGTGGCCTTCGCGTTTTTGCTCGGTTTTCTGTTTTTGCCGCTGACCGTCGTTTTTGTCCAAGCGTTCAGCAAAGGCTGGTCGGTCTACATCGAGGCACTCTTAGAGCCTAATGCCATGTTGGCTGCCCGGCTGACTTTGCTGACAGCGCTGATTGCGGTGCCCTTAAACCTTGTTTTTGGTGTCGCCGCGGCTTGGTCGATTGCCAAATTTGAATTCAAGGGCAAAAGTCTTTTGATTACGCTGATTGACCTTCCCTTTTCAGTCTCCCCGGTCGTTTCAGGGTTGATCTATGTGTTGATGTTTGGTCTTCAAGGCTGGCTTGGGCCTTGGCTTCAGGCGCACGACATCAAATTAATCTTTGCGGTTCCAGGAATTGTCCTTGCGACTCTTTTCGTCACCTTTCCTTTTGTGGCAAGAGAGCTCATTCCCTTGATGCAGTCCCAAGGCACTGAGGAAGAGGAGGCAGCTTTGGTCTTAGGGGCCTCCGGATGGCAGATCTTCTGGCACGTCACCCTGCCCAATATCCGCTGGGGTCTCCTTTATGGGGTGATTCTTTGCAATGCGCGAGCGATGGGTGAATTTGGCGCGGTTTCGGTGGTTTCTGGCCATATCCGGGGGCTGACCAATACCTTGCCGCTGCATGTTGAGATTCTCTACAACGAATACAACTCGGCGGCGGCCTTCGCCGTTGCGTCCCTTTTGGCATCACTCGCCCTCGTCACCCTCGCACTCAAAAGCTTCTTTGAATGGCATCTCAAAGAGGATGCCACGCGGGCTGAATCACCGTCTTGAAGACTTTTTCATGAGTATTTCGATCCATAACATCCAAAAGTCCTTTGGCGCCTTCAAGGCGCTCGCGAACGTCAATCTTCAGATCGAAGGGGGAGAGCTCGTGGCTCTCCTTGGGCCATCGGGGTGCGGTAAGACGACCTTGCTGAGGATCATCGCAGGGCTTGAAACACCCGATGCGGGTCAGATTTTATTTGAGGGAGAAGATGCCACCGAGCGCGATGTCAGGGAACGGGGTGTTGGCTTTGTGTTTCAGCACTATGCTCTTTTTCGTCACATGACCGTTTTTGAGAACATCGCATTTGGACTTCGGGTGCGTCCTAAGTCTCTAAGGCCTAAGGAGGATGAAATTCAGCAACGGGTTCATAAATTATTAGACTTGGTGCAGTTGGATTTCTTGGCAAACCGCTATCCACCGCAGCTTTCAGGTGGACAGCGTCAGCGCATTGCGCTGGCTCGTGCCTTGGCGGTTGAACCCAAAGTCTTATTGCTTGATGAACCCTTTGGCGCCCTTGATGCCAAGGTTCGAAAGGAATTAAGGCGTTGGCTTAGAAGGCTCCATGACGAGCTTCATGTGACCAGCGTTTTTGTGACCCATGATCAGGAAGAAGCCCTCGAAGTCGCAGATCGGGTCGTGGTTTTAAATCATGGGAAGGTCGAACAGATCGGAACCCCCGAAGACGTCTACGATCATCCTGCAACCCCTTTCGTTTATCAGTTCTTAGGGGATGTGAACCTTTTTCATGGCCGCGTCCAAGAAGGGCATGCCCGCATCGGTGAGGCCGAGGTGGCCTTGCCTTCAGGAACCGAAAGCCATGAATCGGCCATCTTTTTTGCACGTCCTCATGAGATCGATATTTTGAGGGAATCTCCGGGCGCTTCAGCCTTGTCCGCCACGATTATTGATATCAGGCCGCTTGGGGCCACGGTTCGTATCGAACTGGATCGAGAAGATGGCCAAGGGTTGATTGAAGTCGAGATGGTGAGGGATCACTATCAACGGATTGCTCTCAAAGAGGGGGAGGCGGTCTATCTTCAACCTAAACGGCTTCGGGTCTTCGGCGAACATGAACTTCAGTGAGCTCAAGGTGGCTCAACTGAAGCCCCAAAAGGGGCATAACGAGCTTCTTGTATTTCTAAAATCAATACGTTTTTTATCAAATCTTCATTTTACTTTCGCTTAGCCCTCATTCCATACTGATAGCCTTGGATGAGTAATCTGGTGTTGTGCCAGAGGCGAAGCCCTTTTGGGCAGGAGTGGATGATGAAGTTTCCTATTAGATTGTCGTTGATGGCCGTTTTGGTCTCCTGGTCCCTGACGAGTCCCGCAGCTTCTGCGAGCCAACCCTACTGGGCTCGTTTCCTGGATCAAGCGACCTTTGGTCCGACCCCGACACTCCTTGATGCCTGGTCAACCAGTGATCCTGAAGCGTGGATCAACGAGCAGCGCACTCTGGCCGCCTCGCGATACCCAGACCTTCCGGCTTACCCTTCGAGCAGTAAGCAAGGTTGCCCGGATGATGCAACGGCAGCGACCTGTAAGCGGGATAACTACTCGATGTATCCCCTCCAGGTCCAGTTTTTCCAGAACGCGCTCTTTGCCCCTGACCAACTGCGGCAGCGGGTGGCCTTTGCCTTGAGTCAGATTTTTGTCGTTTCAGGCGTCAGAATCAGTCAACCCAGTAGCCTCTCGCCTTTTCTCAACCTTCTCGTTGATGGGGCTTTTGGGAACTACCGTGATCTTCTGAAGCAAGTGACCCTGAACCCTGCCATGGGCTATTACCTTGACATGGTCAACAACGATAAGGGCACGACCGATGGCAAAATTAGACCGAATGAGAACTATGCTCGGGAGGTCTTGCAGCTCTTTTCAATCGGTCTTTATCAGCTCAATCAGGATGGGACTCAGAAACTAGGGAGTGATGGGCAACCTATTGCAACTTATGATCAGGATATGGTCGAAGGGTTTGCTTACGCGTTTACGGGCTGGACGTATGGAACGCTGACTGGCGCGACCCCGAAGAAGCACAATCCTCCCAATTATCTCGTGCCGATGGAAATCTATCGGGTCAAAGGCCAAGATACCAATCACGAAAAGGGCCCTAAACAGCTATTGGTGTATCCAGGAACGACCGGCCAATTGGTGGCCGGGCAGGATGCGGCGGTCGATTTTGAGGCGGCCATCGACAATATCTTCAATCATCCAAACGTCGGCCCCTTTATTGGGCGACGCCTGATTCAGGCCTTGGTGACCAGTAATCCGAGTACCGATTATGTCGCCCGGGTAGCTCAGGCCTTTAATAATAATGGCTCAGGGATTCGCGGCGACCTTTTTGCCACGGTGAGAGCCATCTTACTGGACCCTGAAGCTCGGAGTGATAAGATCGTCAGAGTTTCCTATGGGAAACTTCGGGAGCCGGTGTTGATGGTGACGGCTTTCCTCAGAGGCATGGAGGCCACCAGTGATGGGATTCTAGCCTCCCAGACCAAAGCGATGGCCGAGGATGTTTTCTATTCCCCTTCGGTCTTTAATTATTTTCCGAATCCCTACGTTGTTCCTGGAACGAACCTTGATGGGCCGGAATTTGGTGTGGAATCGAGTGCCGTCGCAATCGCGCGCGATAACTTCATCAACACCTTGGTGTATTCAAGGATCAAATCACCCGCGACAACCCCTCCTCAGGCTGTGAGTGGAACCGATCTTAACTTCACGAGGCTTGATGCTTTAGCCTCAGAGAGTAATCCCAAAGGGTTACTCGATTATCTGAGCGCCCATTTCCTTCAAGGCGGCATGACCGCGTCCATGAAAAGCATTATTACGTCGGCCCTCAGTTGTACCCAGACGGGTGGAAAAGGCCCCTGCACCAATGCCCGAGACCGTTCGAGGACGGCACTGTATCTGGTGACGACGTCCGCGTTCTATCAAGTTCAGAGGTAAGCCCCATGAATCGCAGAGATTTTCTAAAGCACACGGGTTTTGGTCTCACGGGGACAGCTCTCCTGTCGACCCTTGGGGGCATCCGCCTGGCCGAAGCCGCTGGGAACGATTACAAGGCTTTGGTCTGTGTCTTCCTCTTTGGAGGCAATGACAGTAATAACATGCTGATCCCGCTGGATGCCGAAGGCTATGCGGCCTATAACGCGGTTAGGGGCCCTACTAGCGGCATCAATATTCCTCAGGCTAGCTGGCTACCGATTAACCCCTCAAGTCAGGGAGGAAAGGTCTTTGGCCTTCATCCAAGCCTTGCTTCATTGCAGCCGCTTTTCAGCCAGAATCGTTTGGCATTGATCGCCAATACCGGCACCTTGGCGAAGCCAACGACGCGGTCGCAGTATCTTCTGGGAGGCGCCAAGCCTGATAATCTTTTTTCCCACGTGGACCAGCAGAATCAGTGGCAATCAGCGACCACCAAAGCAGCCATTCGTCCAACCGGTTGGGGTGGGCGTCTCGCCGATAGTGTGGCCACTTTGAATGCCGCAACCACCTTTCCTCCCTTAGCCTCCTTGTCAGGGGTGAATCTCTTTACCCAAGGGGCGGTCTCCTCGGTGATTGCCCCAAATGCCTCGAGTCTCAAGGGATTTAATACCTCGGCTGCATCGGTCGCTCGTTATCGGGCCATGCGTCAACTCGAGACACTCAGTTCGGGTAATGTCCTCATCAAGGCTAAAAATTCGATCACTGGGAAGGCGATTGATAGCCTCGATACCTTGACCAAGGCAACGGCGTCGGTCCCGGCCTTAACGACCGTTTTTCCAGGAAGCTCACTCGGTGGGCAGCTAAAGAACATTGCGACCATGATCGCAGCTCGAGGAACACTTGGGGTTCAGCGGCAGGTATTCTTTTGTTCCTTAGGTGGCTTTGATACCCATTCAGCGCAGCTGAATGCTCAGGCGGGACTCTTTAAAGATCTCGCTGATTCTCTGAAAGCATTTCAGGATGCGACCATTGAATTAGGGGTTGATCAGTCGGTGACGGCCTTTACCCTCTCTGATTTTGGCCGTACTTTTCTGCCATCAGCGAATGCGGGCTCAGATCATGGTTGGGGCAGTCATCATCTGATCCTCGGCGGGGCGGTTAAAGGCGGTGATCTTTATGGGAAATATCCGACCCTTAAGCTCGCTGGACCTGACGATGCAGATAGTGAAGGTCGTTGGATTCCGAGCACCTCGGTCGAGGAGTATGCCTATCCCTTGGTCCGCTGGTTTGGCCTTTCAGATCCCAAGCTGGTTCTTCCAAACTTGAGCGCCTTTGATCTCAGCCGGAACGATCTTGGCTTCATGACGGGGGTCTAGGCGCTGGAGTACGTCGCCATCTTAAGGGAACTGACTTTCCCGCTCTGCCCGCTTATGATGTCGTTTTATTAAGATAAGAGACGCGGTGGGA
>JBEIRQ010000307.1:0-2562 GCA_040375885.1 Methylococcus sp. | reverse complement strand
TTGTCAATCTTTGCATCCCAATTGGTGGCCAACACCTTTAACGGCTGAAGAAATAGCAATAGAACGATCAGAAGAGGATAGATAGCCACAGGTTTACCTTACAATGGTGAACATAATCGATGGGAGGATTGCTTGGAGGCCCCTCTCCCTCATGATTCTACAAAAACGTGCAAGACCCAGCGGATAATGGTCTCAAAACAATCTGTAGCATCCCGTGCCGAACGTTCCAAACGATGACTCATCTTGCCCCTTTGACCTGGCTACGTGCCCTCGCGGCTTTTCTAGTCGTGGTATCACATGCCTTAAGGGGTGCCGAAGTCTCATACTACCCCGGAGATGGGGAACCGACACTTCTCCTGGTTAGACTTTTTGATCTCGGCGACTTTGGGGTGTGCCTATTTTTTGTCTTAAGCGGCTGTACCTTAACCTTAAGCACCCAGCATCGCTTAAAAAGTATGAGGGATATCCGCGCGTTTTACCTCAGGCGATGGATGCGAATTTGGCCCGCCTTTGCCGTTTCCTTACTGGTCTATCTCCTCTTCATCACACTCTTCCATCGCTATCATCTTGATGATCAACGGCCCTGGGTGGTCGGATTCGTTAATCCGTATTCCCTTGAGGATGTGCTGCGCTACCTGTCCTTAACGTACAACATCACAGGTCCCCGAAATCTCTTCAACATGGCCTATTGGACCTTGCCGGTTGAATTCCAGTATTACCTCCTGTTGCCTTTCGCGCTTTTATTGATGCGAGGACCTTTAACTAACCGGTTTATACCGATCTTATTTGGAGCTACCCTCGTGGGTGTCCATCGGTTGCTGACCTTATCGATCGATCGAGATGAAGTGTTCGCCCTTGGCTGGACCTTCTTTGGTGGAGTTTTTCTGGCCGCCACATGGGATCAAAATAAGAGGGCCTTGAATCCTTATGGCGGCAGCCTCCTTGTCATCATCTCATTGGTGTTTCTTGCCCTAGATGAAGCGGATCTTCTGCCTCGAGGTATTCATCATTTAGGCCTTAGCCCCTTTAGTCACTATGGATTGACCGCACTCGTCATGGTGGCTATTGCCCTTCACTTTAGGGCGCCTCCTCTGCCACAGGCCTTGAAAAAGATCCTAGAGAATTATGGGGAGGTGTCCTATAGCATCTACCTCTATCATGTTCTTTGCATCAATGTCGCCATCCTTCTTTTAAATCAAGGACAATGGAGAACCCCAAACGAAAAGCTCCTCTTCATTCTGTGTACAGCGCTGATCTTAAGCTTAATCATAGGAAAATTAGGGTATTGGCTGATTGAGCAACCGGCCATTCGCCTTGGACGCCGTTGGTCCCGGAATTCATAGGATTAAGAAGCGCCTTCCTTCAGCCTTCCGGTAGAATCATCTTTTATTCCACATTCCTTTAAGTTAGCCAATGCTCTCACCCCACAAACCCCAGAAGCCATCAGCGATGGGTAGCTTATTGAGTTGGATTGATCGTCATTTTCTCGAACTCGGCAGGGAGCTCAGGCTAAGCTATCTCCCCCCTTTGATGGTCTATCTTGCCGCCGGCATTTCTGGTTTAACAGCCATTGTTGGGACGTTCTTTGTTAAAGAATATCTAGGGCTTTCAGCAGAGTTTCTCGCAGGTCTTGCGTTTTGGGCGATGCTTCCATGGACCTTGAAGCTGCCCGTTGGACACTTGGTGGACCTCATCTGGAAATACAAGGGGGCCCTGGTCTTCCTTGGTGCTTCACTGATCGCTTTGAGCCTCCTTATTATGCTGGGCCTTCTGACCGATCGAGGGGCGATGGAGGCCATACTCCCAGCAGGGCAATGGTATGTGATGAGCGTGATCCTCGCTCCTGTGGGTTATGTGATTCAAGATGTCGTGGCTGATGCGATGACCGTTGAAGCCGTCCCTGCGACGGATGAAGACGGCCGTATCCTCTCTGAATCTCAGCAACGCCTGATGCATGCCACCATGCAGACTTTGGGCCGCGTTGCCATTATCGTAGGCACCCTCGGGGTCGCCCTCGTGAATGTCTTGATGTTCGAAGGGGTTGAGCAGATGAACGCGGCCGACAAGGTCATGATTTACCGACAGCTGTATTTGATGGCTTTGGTGATACCCCTGATTTCATGTTGTGGGGTGGTTCTTGCCGCCATACTGAAACACCGCTACAAGGTTTCGCTGGTGAAACTCGGGTATACCCGCCATGAAATCGATCATCTGACGCATGAGGCTCGCCCATCCACAACACCCAATTGGTGGATACTCTTTGGAGGCATCTCATTTGGACTGATTTCGATTGGGGTGGGCATCGCTCAATTCAGTTACGGCCAGGAAGTGATTTTCGTCCTCTCACTCTTCGTGATCGTGACTTTGATGCATCGATTGACCCGCGAAATGCAATCAGAATCAAGAGCTGTTCTTTTAGGTACCGCCATACTCATCTTCTTTTTTAGGGCGGTTCCAACACCAGGCCCTGGTTCCAGTTGGTGGATGATTGATGTCTTGGGTTTCGATCAATCGTTTATGGCAAAGCTTTCACTGATCGGTAGTGTTCTGAGCCTATTAGGT